>JAIOJU010000130.1 GCA_019911765.1 Thiobacillus sp. | reverse complement strand
GCCATGTACTACGCCATGCGCTTCGGGCAGCCCTCGGTGTTGCTGAAAGACAGGCTGGGCAGTATTCCGGCACGTAAAGTTTCATCCGGGGCATTGCCGCAAGCGGACAGTTCGCTGGAACCCGGGCAGCCGGTCGATTAGAATCAGCATAGCCTTATATTCCAAAACAAACTCATCATGAAGATTGAACGCATCTGCATCCTCGGCGGTTCCGGTTTCGTCGGCACCCGTCTCGTCAGCCAGCTCGCCACGCGCGGATTCAAGGTGCGGGTGCTGAGCCACCGCCGTGAAACGGCCAAGCAACTGATACTGCTGCCGACCGTGGAAGTCATTGAAGCTAACGTGCACGATCAGCAAGCGCTCATCCATCATTTCCGTGGCATGGATGCCGTCATCAATCTGGTCGGCATCCTGCACGAAAGCAAGGTTGGCCGGGCCGACTTGCCGAGCGCTCGCCGGGGTGACTTCCAGAAAGTTCACATCGAACTGCCGCGCAAGGTCATTCATGCCTGCGGAGAATCGGGCGTGCATCGCCTGCTGCACATGAGCGCCCTGGGCGCCCATCCCAACTCGCGCTCGGCCTATCAGCGTTCCAAGGGCATCGCCGAAGCGCTGGTGCGCGAATCCGGCATGCAGCATGTCGAGCATGAGAACTGGTATCTGAATGGTCCCAAGCTGATTCATGGGTATGGCCTAAACGTCACGATTTTCCGTCCGTCTGTCATCTTTGGCCAGGGCGATTCTTTCCTGTCCTTGTTTGCCCGTTTGCTGAAACTGTTTCCCGTGCTGCCGCTGGCCAATGCCGACGCACGCTTTGCGCCGATCCATGTGGACGACGTTGCCCGTGCTTTTGCCGACAGCCTGGATAACCAGGCAACGTATGGCCAGACCTACGAACTGTGCGGCCCCAGGGATTATTCCCTGAAAGAACTGGTGCGCTACGTGGGCGAAGTGATCGGCAAAAACCGCAGCATCATTTCGCTGGGCAAGATGCTGTCCTACTTTCAGGCCTGGGCGATGGAGTTCAAGCCCGGCGACAAGCTGATGACGCGCGACAACCACTACGCCATGGGTTCGGACAATGTCTGTCGCGGCGGCTGGCCTGCCGTGTTCCAGTTTGAACCGGTGTCGCTGGAAGCCATCGCACCCGAGTATCTGCGTGCCGATTCCCCGCGTGCGCGTTACGAAGGCTATCGGGAAGGCGCACGCCGCTAAGCCGTCTGCCGCCCATGAAAACCTACATCGTCGGCGGCGCGGTACGGGATCGCTTGTTGGGCTTGCCGGTGGCTGATCGCGATTATGTCGTGGTCGGTGCAACACCGGAGCAGATGCTGGCACAGGGGTTTCAACCCGTCGGCAAGGACTTCCCCGTCTTTCTGCATCCGCAGACCCATGCCGAATACGCGCTGGCGCGCACCGAACGCAAGTCAGGACACGGCTACAAGGGTTTCAAGGTGTACGCCGCCCCCGAGGTGACGCTGGAAGAGGATTTGCAGCGACGCGACCTCACCATCAATGCCATCGCCGAAAGCGAGACCGGCGAACTGGTCGATCCGTACGGTGGGCAGCGCGATCTGGACGCGCGGGTTTTTCGTCATGTGAGCGATGCGTTTGCCGAAGACCCGGTTCGTATTCTCAGGGTGGCGCGTTTTGCCGCCCGCTTCACCGATTTTTCGATTGCGCCCGAGACCCTGGCCCTGATGCTGCAGATGGTCGACGCCGGCGAAGTGGATGCGCTGGTGCCCGAGCGGGTATGGCAGGAAGTGGCGCGCGGCCTGATGGAAGCCCGGCCTTCGCGCATGTTCCATGCCTTGCGTGACTGCGGCGCGCTGGGCCGGCTGTTTCCCGAAATCAATCGTCTGTTTGGCGTGCCGCAACCGCCGCAGCACCACCCCGAGATCGACACCGGCGTGCACGTCATGCGGGTCGTCGACTGGGCAGCACAGCAGGGTTTCAGCTTGCCGGTTCGGTTTGCGGCATTGACGCATGACCTTGGCAAGGGCGTGACGCCGCCCGAACTCTGGCCCAAACATCACGGCCATGAAGCCAAAGGTGTGGACCTGGTACGCACGCTCAGCGAGCGCATTCGGGTGCCTGCGGATTGCCGTGAGCTTGCGGTTGCGGTTGCACGCGACCATGGGAATGTCCACCGTGCGCTGGAACTGCGCGCTGCCACGATCGTCGAGTTGCTGGAGCGGGTGGATGCGTTCCGGCGCCCGGATCGCTTCAGCGAGATGTTACAGGCATGCGAATGCGATTTTCGCGGGCGTCCCGGTTATGAGTCGCGGGATTATCCGCCGCCGGCCTACCTTGAACAGGCCCTCGCCGTGGCGCGCGGAGTGGATGCCGGGGCGGTCGCGCGAAGCGCCAGCCCCGACAAGATTCGGGAAGCCGTATTTCGTGCCCGGGTCGAGGCGGTCAATGCCTGGCGCAAGCTGCAAGCTTGAGGTGCGCGGCGGGCTTATTGATTCGGCCTCCCGCGCTGTTTCACCCACTCTCGGCAAGCCAGGCTTCAATGCCATTTCAAGCTTTATCAGGCCGAATCAATAATCGCGATCGCGATCGTGACGGCGGTAGTCGCGGTGCTCCCGGTGGTTGCCCCGGCGATCATCATCCCAGTCATCGCGATGCTTCTTCCATTTATGCCGCTTGTCCCAGCCATGTCCGTAGTCACGGTAGTGGTAGACATGATGAACCTGGTGTCTGGGAGGCAGCACGATGGTATGGCTGGGCCGGTACGTCGTGTGGGTCCAGTAATGGTCGCCACCGCTTTCGTACAGCACGCGGAAACCGTCATGGTGGCGACTGCCGAACGAGATGCTGAAGTGGGGTTCGACCGAGATCACGCGGCCATAGTCATGGCCGTAGTCGTAACTGCCGCGGGCCAGCGCGGCGCCCGAGGTACCAAGCAAGGTCACTGCAATCAACAGGGTGCGTAACATGGCATTTCTCCTTTCGGATTCAAACAGGTGCACTGAGGCACGTTAGTCGTTCCAGTCGTTGCGGCTGCTGTTCCAGCGTCCGCCGCGCTGATCGTCCGCCACGGAAAAGCGCACATTCAGGGTCAGCCACTTGCCGGGGTCGTACGGCAGGCGGGTGCTGTATTCGCGATCACCGTAGCGGTAGCGCACGTCATAGCCGCTGATCACCTGGCGATAGTTGTCCTGCACGCGGCACTGCTCCACCTGGCGTGGGCGCGATTCGTAGCGGGTACCGCCGTCGTTCCAGCGGTCACCCACTACGGCGCCGGTCGCGGCGCCGACAGCGGCTGCGGCCACCTTGCCGTTGCCCTTGCCGACGGTGGAGCCGATCAGGCCGCCGGCAATGGCGCCAAGCACTGCGCCGCCGGTATTGTTGCCGTCGCGATAGCTGCGGGTTTCGTGGCCCACCGTTTCGGTCCAGCATTCGCGGCGCGGTTCGTTGATCGATTCGTAGACCGGCGTACTGGCCACGACGCGGGCACGGGCGGTGAAGCCATCACCGTCGCCACGGCCGTGGCCGGCCTGGGCGGCGCCACTCACGGCGAGCAGTGAAGCAATCAGGGTGGTGTTGAATGTGCGTGTTTTCATGTTTGCTCTCCTTGTAGATCGGTTATTCGTTTTAGCGACGGCCGCGTGATGAGCGGCTGTCTTCTTCAATGCGCTCCCGCTGGCGCCGCTCGTAGCCGTAGCCGTAACCTTGCGGTTCCTCGCGCTCGGCTTCATCGCGGGGTTTGCCGCGCCTGTCCTTTTTGGCATTGCGGCTAGCCTCCTGGCTGTAGCGGGTGTCGTCGCCCCGGTCATCCCTGGCCACGATGAACGCATCCTCCCAGTGATCCGGAGCCGCCTGAACCGGGGCAGCCACAGCCAGTCCCAATACGGCCAGTCCAAAAATCCAGGTTTGCTGTGTCTTCATCGTTGTCTCCATGTAGGTGGTTGCGTTGCTTCGCTTCCATGCTTCGCAGTCTGGTTGAGGAAAGTAAGTGCACTGTTTCACGCAAGGGGGATTTTGTAACAGTGTGTAACCGGTTGGGGAATAGGCACCTGTTTGCGCTGCTATAGTTGCCGCATGGAAAAAGACACGATTTATGTGACGGACGATGACCCCGGCATCCGTGAGCTGGTGGCCGAATACCTGACCAGCCAGGGCTATGCCGTGGAGACCGCTGAAGACGCGATCTCGCTGGACCGCTTGCTGGCCAAACGATTGCCCGATCTGCTGGTGCTCGACTGGATGATGCCGGGCGAGGATGGCTTGTCGATTGCCCGCCGCCTGCGTGCACAGCCCGGCTTTCCACCCATCATCATGCTGTCGGCCAAGGGCGAAGACATCGATCGCATCATTGGCCTGGAAGTCGGTGCCGACGATTACCTGCCCAAGCCTTTCAACCCGCGTGAACTGCTGGCGCGGATCCGGGCAGTGATGCGGCGGCAGAGCGGGGCGGTCGCGCCTGCCGCCGCCGACACCGCCAAACGCTTCCAGTTTGGCCCGTTCAGCGTCAACCTGGTTGCCCGCACCCTGACCCGTGACGGCGCCGAGATCACCCTGACCACGGGCGAATACGAATTGCTGGAAATCTTCGTCACCCATGCCAACCGGGCGCTGTCGCGCGACTGGCTGATGGACCAGTTGCGCGGATTCGAGCGCGATCCGTTCGACCGCAGCATCGATGTGCGGGTGAATCGCCTGCGCAAGAAAATCGAGGATGACCCGGCCAGCCCGGCCTATATCCGGACCCAGCGCGGGCAGGGCTATCTGTTCGTGCCACAGGGTAAAGGGTGAAGCATCTCACCCGCTCCCTGTTCGCCCGCACCGCGCTGACCCTGGCGCTGGCCTTTGTCGTGTTTCAGGCGGCAGCGTTCTGGGTGGTGTATCGAACCCTGATCGTCCCGGTGGCGGAGCGTTCGGCTGACGATCTGGCCGGATTGATCGTGCTGTCGGCGCAAACCTGGGTGGAACTGCCGCCGCAGACCCGTATCGCCTTTGAACGCGAACTGGCGCGCCGCCACGGCCTGCGTCTGACGACGGTGGATGTCGGGGCAACGGTGACCGCGCCCCGGTTTGCATTCCGCAAGCAGATCGAATCGGCACTGAGCAGCCGGGTGGGAGAGCCCATCGTACTGCGTGGCGTGCCGGGCACACGGGCGGCGTGGCTGGATATTCCGGTGGGCGGCCATGATCTGCACGCAGGGTTTTTCCCCGACCGCTATGCGGTCCAGCCGCCGCTGGCGGCCATTGCCGTGGTGGCCCTGGGTACTTTCCTGAGCTTGCTGACTGCCTTGTTTCTGGTGCGGCGCATCACCGTGCCGCTGGCGCGTGCGGCCTCCGCTGCCAGTCAGGTGGGGGCGGGCGAATTGCCCGAGCCTTTGCCGGAAACCGGCCCGGCGGAACTGGCCGAGCTGGCCCGCCGCTTCAATACCATGGCGGCCGAAGTGCGCGACCTGCTGGATAACCGCACGACCTTGCTGGCGGGGATTTCGCACGATCTGCGTACCCCGATGACGCGTTTGCAGCTCAATCTGGAAATGCTGCGCGACGATTCCAGCCCGGCCCGCATCGACCGGGCCGTGTCCGACCTGGCCGACATGAACAGGCTGATCAGCGGCTATCTTGAACTGGCGCGCACCACCCGGCCCGAAGCCCGGCAGCGCTTCGATCTGGCCGGATTGCTGGATGAAGTGGCGGATGAGGCCGGTCTGGCCTGGTCGGGCGCGGCGCCGTGCGAGGTCGAGGCAGGCCGCCTGACGGTGCGGCAGATCGTGGCCAATCTGATCCAGAATGCGCAGCGTTACGGTGGTGATACGCCGGTTGAACTGGCGCTGGAATGCGGGAAAGCGATGGTGCGGGTGATCGTGCGCGATAGCGGCCCGGGCATCCCCGACGATCAGCTGGAAAAGGTATTCAGGCCGTTTTACCGGCTGGAAAGTTCGCGTTCGCAGGCAACGGGCGGCACCGGGTTGGGGCTGGCAATTGTGCGCCAGCTGGCGGAAACGAATGGCTGGAAAGTGAAGTTGCAGAATCGCCCGCAAGGCGGGCTGGAAGCCGTGCTGGAACTGCGCAGCTAGGTTTTCAGGTGCAGTTCGCGGCGTTTGCGGCGGTGCGGCGCAGCACCCGGAATTCAATGAACAGCAGCGTCAGGCTGAACATCGACATACGGCAGGTGCTGCCGCTGAAAAATCCCAGTGGAGAACAGGACAGGTTGAAGCTCACGCTGGTGTTTCTACCTACTTGCATTGTTAGATGGCCGGTTGACGTGCGAACAATGAAAACTGAATGAACAGCAGCGACAGGCTGGTGAGGCTCATGCGTTCGGTCTGGCCATGAAACCAGGCGAAAGGTGTGTGGCTGAGTTCGAGTACCAGTTGATTTTGGCCGAATTGCAGTTTCATGATGTGCTCCTTGATCGGGGTGAGTTGCCTGAATACTTGCAACGCCTGTGCCACCCTGATGGGTCTGATGCCGTCAGAAAAAAACGTCAATAAAACAAGGCGCTGAGAACGCGTGCCGAAAAAGGTCACCTGAATGGGGGTGGTAACTTGACGGAAAACCGTCATCCCGTGTCGAAGTGACAAACAGCCGGCAGGGTGAATGGTCCATCCTGACCCCGCGCCAGGGCGTGCCGGCCCCAGGACGGGCCCGCTTCCATTGTCCGAAGGCGGGTCCAAGGTAGAATCCGGCTTTGCGATTTAAGTGGTGCGTGTTCTGCGCGCCGCATCTTGTACATGATCATCCTCAAGAATCTCAGCCTGCGGCGTAGCGCCAAGGTCCTGCTCGACAACGCGTCGGTCTCCATCAACCCCGGTGAACGGGTCGGCCTGGTCGGTCGCAACGGCGCCGGCAAGTCCAGCCTGTTTGCACTGCTGAACGGCACCCTGCACGAAGACAAGGGCGACTTTTCCATCCCGTCGCAGTGGCGCATGGCGCAGGTGGCGCAGGACATGCCGGAAACGACCGAGTCCGCGACCGATTTCGTCATTGCCGGCGATACTGCACTGGCCGAAGCGCAGGCCGAGGTGACCGCTGCCGAGGAAAGCGACGACGGCGAGCGCATGGCCCATGCCTATATGGCGCTGCACGACGCCGGCGCACACGATGCGCAATCGCGCGCGCAGTCGCTGATTCTCGGCCTGGGATTCCAGGTGCGCGAACTGAACCAGCCGGTCAACAGCTTTTCCGGCGGCTGGCGCATGCGCCTGCAACTCGCCCGCGCGCTGATGTGCCCGTCCGAACTCTTGCTGCTCGACGAACCCACCAACCACCTCGATCTGGATGCGCTGGTGTGGCTCGAAGCCTGGCTCAAGAAATACCCCGGCACCATGCTGGTGATCAGCCATGACCGCGAGTTTCTCGACGCCGTGACCAATGTCACGCTGCACATCGAAAACGGCCAGCTCACGCGTTATGGCGGTAACTACAGCAGTTTCGAAGACATGCATGCCGAACAACTTGCGCTGCATCAGGCCGCATTCGCCAGGCAGCAGGAAAAAATCGCCCACCTGCAGGACTTCATCAACCGCTTCAAGGCCAAGGCCAGCAAGGCCAAGCAGGCGCAAAGCCGGGTCAAGGCGCTGGATCGCATGGAGAAGCTGGCACCGTTGCTGGCCAACGCCGAATTCACCTTCGAATTCAAGGAACCGCAGAACCTGCCCAACCCCATGCTGAGCATCGACAACGCCAGCTTCGGCTACCCGCCACCGGCCGATGCGCCGCCCGGCACGCCGTCCACCGTCATCGTGCGCGGCGTCAGCAAATCCGTGTTCGCCGGCCAGCGCATCGGCATTCTTGGCGCCAACGGCCAGGGCAAATCGACCGTGGTCAAGACCATCGCCCGCACCCTGCCCGTGGTCGAAGGCGAAGTGCTCGAAGGCCGCGGCCTCAACATCGGCTACTTCGCACAGCAGGAACTCGACGTGCTGCGCCCCGCCGACACGCCTCTCGAGCACATGATCCGCCTCGCGCGCGACACCATCGCCAACGGCGGCGCCGGCCAGTTCAGCAGCCGTGAACAGGACCTGCGCACCTTTCTCGGCACCTTCAACTTCAACGGCGACATGGTCAAGCAGGCCGTCGGCACCATGAGCGGCGGCGAAAAAGCCCGCCTCGTGCTGTGCATGATCGTGTGGCAGCGCCCCAACCTGTTGCTGCTCGACGAACCGACCAACCACCTCGACCTGGCCACCCGTGAAGCACTGGCCATGGCGCTCAACGAATTCGAAGGCACGGTGATGCTGGTCAGCCACGACCGTGCCCTGCTGCGCTCGGTGTGCGACGAGTTCTGGATGGTCAGCAAGGGCGGCGTCGAGCCGTTCGATGGCGACCTGGACGACTATCAGCGTTATCTGCTGGAAGAGAGCAAGCGGCTGCGTGAAGAGATCAAGCAGGCGGGCAAGACGGCTGAGGCTCCGATTGCCAAAGTGGAGCCTGCGCCGGCGAAGAAGCCGGTGTCGTCTGGCAAGATCAAGTCACTGAAGCAGAAGCTGGAGCGGCTGGAGAAAAGCATGGCGGCGCTACAGGCGGAGAAGGCTTCGTTTGAGGCGAAGCTAGGTGGGACGTTGTCGGTGGAGGAGATTACCGAGACGGGCAAGCAGCTGCAGCATGTGGTTGATGAACTGGCGATTGAGGAGGGGGAGTGGTTGGAGGTGTCGGGGGAGATTGAGGCTCTGGAAGCGGTAGGCGCTTAAGACATAGCCGAATCCTCTGATGGGCTGCTGACCGTTGGCCGGGCAACCCCGGCCAAGGGTTCTCAACTCAGCAAACAACTTCACATCAGCGAACAGACCCTTCGACGGGCTCAGGGCGAACGGCATAAAGGACCAAACTTCGGCCACGCGCCAAAACACAGGGCGAACAGCGCTACATGAAGTGCCTAAGCATCCCCCAACCACGTTAAAATGCCGCTTTCCCGAAAAGCCGCTAATCCACCGTGAAACCCACCTTTCAGGACATCATCCTCACCCTGCAACGCTACTGGGCCGAGCGCGGTTGCGCGTTGCTGCAGCCCTACGACATGGAAGTCGGCGCCGGTACTTCGCACACCGCGACCTTCCTGCGCGCCCTCGGCCCCGAGCCGTGGAAGGCCGCCTACGTGCAGCCGAGCCGCCGCCCCAAGGACGGGCGCTATGGCGACAACCCGAACCGGCTGCAGCACTACTACCAGTTCCAGGTGGTGTTGAAGCCGGCGCCGGCGGACATTCTGGAGCTGTATCTGGGTTCGCTCGAGGCCTTGGGATTCGACCTGAAAAAGAACGACGTGCGTTTCGTCGAGGACGACTGGGAGAACCCGACGCTCGGCGCCTGGGGGCTGGGCTGGGAAGTGTGGCTGAACGGCATGGAGGTGACGCAGTTCACGTATTTCCAGCAGGTCGGCGGCATCGACTGCAAGCCGATCACCGGCGAGATCACCTATGGCCTGGAGCGCCTGGCGATGTATCTGCAGGGCGTGGAAAGCGTGTTCGATCTGGTCTGGACCGAAGGACTGACATACCGCGACGTATATCACCAGAACGAGGTTGAGCAATCGACCTACAACTTCGAGCACAGCGATGTCGATTTCCTGCTCAGCGCATTCAGTGCACACGAAAAGACCGCGCAGGAACTGATGGCGGCGCAGCTGGCGTTGCCGGGGTATGAACAGGTGCTGAAGGCGGCGCACACGTTCAACCTGCTCGATGCGCGCGGCGCGATTTCGGTGACCGAGCGCGCGGCCTACATCGGCCGCATTCGCAACCTGGCGCGCGCGGTGGCCAAGAGCTATCTCGACAGCCGGGCGCGGTTGGGCTTCCCGATGGCGCCGAAGGAATGGGCAGATGAAGTCAATGCACAACTGGCGAAGAAGGAGGCCGCATGAGCAGGGAGCAGGGCCCCCGCGTAGCGGGGATGCGAGTGGCCGCGAATGCGCCTGGAAACCGACATGAGATCGCTGAAATGAAACCGACTTTTGCAGAGGGAGAGGCCGCATGAATACGAACGCCCTCCTGATCGAGCTGTTTGTCGAAGAGCTCCCGCCCAAGGCGCTGAAGAAACTGGGCGAGTCTTTTGCCACCTCGCTGGCCGAAAGTCTGGTGGCGCAGGGACTGGCTGATGCGAATGCAGCTGTCACCAGTTTTGCCACGCCGCGCCGTTTGGGGGTGCGGGTCGATGCAGTGCTGGCGCGTGCCGCCGATAAACCGGTATCGACCAAGCTGATGCCGGTTGCCGTGGGCCTGGATGCCGACGGCAAGGCCACCCCCGCATTGCTGAAGCGTCTGGGTGCATTGGGTGCCGACGAATCGGCCGTCAGCCAGTTGCGCCGTGCCGCGGACGGCAAGAACGAAGCGCTGTTCCACGACAGTATCGCCCCCGGTACCTCGCTGGCCGACGGTCTGCCGCGCGCGCTGGAAGCGGCGATGGCGAAGCTGCCGATCCCCAAGGTGATGACGTATCAGCTGGCCGATGGCTGGAGCACGGTCAATTTCGTGCGTCCGGTACATGGGCTGGTGGCGCTGCATGGCGTGGACGTGGTGCCGATGTCGGTGCTGGGCTTGCAGGCCGGACGCGAGACGCAGGGCCATCGCTTCGAGGCGCGCGTGAATCCGGTGGTGATCGCCTCTGCTGATAGCTACGCCAGCCAGTTGAAAGACGACGGTGCGGTGATCGCGAGCTTTGCCGAACGGCGTGGCGAAATCGTTCGCCAGCTGCAGGCGGCGGCTGCGCCGTCGGGCTTCAAACCGATCGACGACGACGCGCTGCTGGACGAAGTCACCGCGCTGGTCGAGCGCCCCAATGTATTGGCCGGCCAGTTCGAGCAAGCCTTTCTCGAAGTGCCGCAGGAATGCCTGATCCTGACCATGAAGGCGAACCAGAAATACTTTCCGCTGCTGGGTGCGGCGGGCAAGCTGACCAACCAGTTCCTGATCGTCTCCAATATCTCGCCCGCCGATGCATCGGCGGTGCTCGGCGGCAATGAACGGGTCGTCCGTCCGCGTCTGGCCGACGCCAAGTTCTTCTTCGATCAGGACCGCAAGAAGACGCTCGAATCACGCGTGCCGGGTCTGGCCAAGGTGGTGTACCACAACAAGCTCGGCACCCAGGGCGAGCGGGTGGAGCGGGTGCGGGCGATTGCGCGCTGGGTGGCGGAGCAGGTCGGGGCGAACATGGAACACGCCGACCGTGCCGCACGGTTGTCCAAGGCCGACCTGCTGACCGATATGGTCGGCGAATTCCCCGAACTGCAGGGCGTCATGGGCGGTTATTACGCACGCCACGATGGCGAGGATGAAAGCGTTGCCCAGGCGATTGCCGACCAGTATCTTGTGCGGCGTGAAGAGACCGAGACGGTCACCAACCTGGTCAGCGAAGTGCTGCAGATCGCCGACCGCATGGAAACGCTGGTGGGCATCTGGGGCATCGGCTTGAAGCCGACCGGCGACAAGGATCCGTTTGCGCTGCGTCGTCATGCCTTGTCGGTGATCAAGTCATTCCAGTTGCTGGATTTGAATGCGGGCACAACAGGTTTGAAGTTGAAGCTCGACGAGCTGATCGAGCATGTGCTGTCCGTTTTCCCGGCAGGTCTGCTGGCCAGCAACGTGGCCGAGGAACTCAAGCTGTTCATATACGAGCGCAACGCCAACCAGCTGGCGCCGCACTTTGGCGCCGAGGCCATCGCGGCGGTGTTCGCCAGCTACCCGCCGCTGCCGGAAATCGGCAAGCGCCTCGCCGCAGTGCGCGAGTTCGCTTCGCTGCCCGAGTCGCCGAGCCTTGCCGCCGCCAACAAGCGCGT
>JAIOJU010000129.1 GCA_019911765.1 Thiobacillus sp. | reverse complement strand
GGTTCCCCTTGTGTGTCGCCGAGAAGCGCAGACAGCCGGGGATAAGAGGGGCCGGGTGTCTGAGCTCCGCAGTGAGCCGCGTTTTGTGCGGCTCGCCAGGGCGAGTTCCTGCCCCGCCCCGGTTGGCGAGCATCGCAGGGGAGCCGAAGGCCGACACACCAGGGGTGGCCTTTTCTTTGGTTACTTTCTTTTGGCCACGCAAAAGAAAGTAACTCGCCCGCAGGCGAAAAGCGAAGCCTCCGCACATGCACAGACACACGCACAAAACATAACGAAGAAAAGCTAGCCCATGCCCTTCTTCGACTACCGCGCCATCGACCAAACCGGCCGCTCCGTAAAAGGCACCCTCTCCGCCGTCAACGACGTCGATCTCGAACTGCGCCTCAAGCGCATGGGGCTCGATCTCATCACGCTGGCCGAACTGTCACGCCAATACGCGCCCAGCGGCCGTGAGCGCGTCACCCGGCGCGACCTGGTGACGTTCTGCATCCACATGCGCTATATCACCCGCGCCGGAATCCCTCTGCTGGAAGGCCTGCGCGACCTGCGCGACACCATGGACAAGCGCGGATTTCGCGATGTGCTGACCGCCCTGCTGGAAGACCTGGAAGGTGGCAAGGTGCTGTCACAGGCGCTGGCGGCACACCCGGCCGTGTTTGGCTCGGTGTTCGTCCACAGCGTTCGCGCGGGCGAGCAAACCGGCCTGCTGGATACCGTGTTTGACCGGTTGGCCGAATCCCTGAAATGGCAGGAAGAAATTGCATCCAAGGCCAAGCGGCTGATGATTTATCCGGCCATGGTGCTGACGGTGGTGGGTGCGGCGATCCTGTTTTTGATGGTGTATCTGGTCCCGCAGGTGCTCTCGCTGGTGCAAACGATGGGCGTGGCCCTGCCGTTGCCGACACTGATACTGATGGCCGTATCGGAAGCCATGCGCTCCTACTGGGTGATCGGCCTGCTGCTGATGCTGGCACTGGGGATCGGCCTGCCGCTGTGGGTGAAACAAAGCGAGGCCGGACGCAACTGGTGGGATCGCACCCAGTTGCGGCTCCCCATCATCGGGCCGATTCTGCAAAAGATTGTGCTGTCGCGCTTCACCAATACGCTGGCGATGATGTACCGCTCGGGCGTCACGGTGCTCGATGCGCTGCGTGCGGGCGAAATGATCGCCGGCAACCGGACCATTGCCGGCGGGATCCGCCGCGCTGCGCAGCAAATTGCGGACGGGCGCGGGCTATCCGAAAGCTTTCAGTCGCAGGCGCTGTTTCCGCCGCTGGTGATCCGCATGTTGCGCGTGGGCGAGACCACCGGCGCGCTCGACGAGGCACTGGATAACGTCACGTTTTTTTATAATCGCGAAGTGCTCGACTCGATTGAAAACGGCCTCAAGATCCTGGAGCCCATGCTCACCGCCATACTCGGCATCCTGCTTGGCGGCATCCTGGTATCGGTGCTGCTCCCGGTGTACGACCTGATCGGGAATCTGCCGCTGTGATGCTTGACCATCAACTCATCCTGCTTGCCACTCCGCGCCAGATCGGCGTGCTGAACTGGCGCCCCGGCCACATGCACTGGCTGGGCGAATTTTCTGCCAGCACCGAGGGACTCGCAGCCTTCGGCAAAATCGTGCTCAGGCATGCACACCTGCCGGTACTGCTGGTGGTCGATACGGTGGATGAAGATTACCGGATCGATGTCATGCCGCACGTGACAGGGCGCCCGCGCGACGAACTGCTGGCGCGCAAGATCAAGCAGGTGTTCCGCAATGCACGCTTCACCGGTGCGTGGCGACAGGAACGCGAAACAACCGGCCGCCGCGATGATCGTTATCTACTGTCCGCCCTGACCGATACCGACTGGCTGATGCCCTGGCTGAGCGTACTGCATCGCGCACGCGTGCCACTGTCCGGAATCACCCCGCTGGCACTCGCGTGCCAACATCTGTTGAACAAACTAAAAACCCAGGAAACCCACACCCTGCTGGCCTGCCGGCTCAACAACAGCCTGCGGCTGTCTTACTACCATCATGGCCTGCTGCGTTTTTCGCGCCTGATCGGCAGCGACACCCCGACCCAGATACCAGGCAATGCTGCCGACGAAATTGCCAAGACCCAGCTCTACCTTACCGGCCAACGCATCCTGCCACGCGAAGCCCGCCTGCACGTCCTGTTGCTGGACCCCAGCGGCCAGCTCAACAATGCACAGGCCCAACTGAATGCCGACCCGGCATTCAGCACACGCCTGATCGACATGGACAGTCTCGCCCGTGCATTGCACATTCCAGACGACTTTCTGGCTGCCACACCGGAAGTCGCACCTTTGGCGGCCATTGCTGGCGAAACCTTGCACCTGAATCTGGCGCCCCCCGAACTGCTGCAGCACCACACCGAGTTTCGCTGGAAGCGTGGCCTGCACGCAGCCGCCGGACTGATCGCCACGCTGGGGCTGATCGTCACCGCGGCCTACTGGCTGCATGCGCAAGACCTGGACAACCAGGCCAACACGCTCAGCCAGCAACGCCAGCAACTGGATGCACGTTACCAGGCCATCGCGCGCACTTTCCCGTCCGAAGCTGCAGCGCCTGAACAATTGGCACAGACGGTCATGCTGGCGCAGCAACTGGACGCCCGCCAGCTGGACAGCCACAGTGTGCTGGCCGCCATCAGTCCCGCCTTGCAACAGGCTCCGGACATCACGCTGGAAAACCTGCACTGGACCAGCGACCCACTCGCCCCCGCGGGTGAAGCCAGCATTCAAATCGAAGCCGCGCTGGTTCCCTTCGACGGGAACTACCGTGCCGCGATGCAGCGCATCGAAGCATTCATCCGCAACTTGCAGGCTGCACCCTCATTGCACAACGTCAGCCTGAGCAGCAGCCCGGTAAACGCCGACTCGGCCAGCACCCTGTCGGGTAAAACCTTCAACGCCGACTCAGCCAAGGCGCCGGCTGCACGCTTTGGCATCAGCCTGGTCTACCGGGAGGTCCGTTCATGAACCGCCCCCCATTCGCCGCCCTGAAGCTGTCGCTTTCCCTGGTGTTGGCGGCCGTGTTGCTGACGAGCGGTGCCGCGCTATGGAGCCGCAGTCTGTCGCACGATGCCGAAACCCGCCTGCAACAGCAAAACAGCGCGCTCAATACTGCACAACAGCAACTGGACCGCAGTCGGCAACAACAGCACCTCATCGCGACGCATCTGCCTGCTTATCGGGCGCTGGTAGCGCGCGGCTTTGTTGGTGCCGAAGACCGGCTGGCCTGGATCGAGGCAACCCAGCATGCCAATCGCGATGCCGGACTGTATGGTCTGAACTATCATCTGGCGCCTCGATCCGTGGCGCTCCCGGCGCTCGCCCAGGGCTTGCCGCTGGGACAAACGACCATGACGCTCACGATGCCATTGCTGGTGGAAACCGATCTCCCGCGTTTTCTGGCGGCGCTCAAAGCACGGGCATCGGGTGTCTATCATGTCCAGGGCTGCCGCCTGTCGCGTCTGGGCGAAGCAGCATTCAATGCCACCAGCCCGCCCCAGTTGCAAGCCGAATGTGAACTGCTGTGGTTTACCGTTTCCGATCAAATGGAGGCTGGCAAATGATCAAACTGATTGCCTTATTGATTGCAGCCCTGCTTGCATGCGCCAGCAGTCCAAGCCTGGCCGCCACGGATGAAATGGGCCGCTTGTTCTATACCCCGGCTCAACGGGCACAACTCGAAGCCGCACGTGCCCATGGCCTGCGCGCCGGCGGTTCACGCAACGCGCAAACTGCTGGCGAGGACAACCCGCCATTGCGTTTCGATGGAATAGTGACCCGCTCCGATGGCAAAACGACCCGCTGGGTTGACGGCAAGGCGCAGGTGGGACCATCCAGCGTATCGGGACTCAAACCGGGACAGCTCCGTGCCGACGGCAAGGTGTATGAGCCTTACCAGGTACTGCGTCCCGCGCCTGCCGATCCATTGGATTCGGGAATAAAGGAAACAGCACCATGACGATCCAGCGCGGTTTCACCCTGATCGAAATGGCCATCGTGCTGGTCATCGTCACCATCCTGATCGGCGGACTGGCGATGCCGCTGTCGGCACAGATCCAGGCACGGCGGATCGCAGAAACCCGGCAAACCCTGCAGGAAGCCCGCGAGGCCATGCTTGGTTATGCCATGACGCATCTCGCCACCGCAGGAAAGCGCTATCTTCCCTGCCCTGACACCACGGGCGACGGGCGTGAGGATCGGAATCTGGCCACTCAGGCCTGCACCCAGGCCTACGGCTGGCTGCCTTGGGTCACCCTGGGAACGGCATCACAGGATGCGTGGGGCAATCGTCTGCTCTACGCGGACATTTCACCCTTTGCCGACAAGGCAACCGGGTTTTCGACCAGTACTGCGTTGGTCAACCCACTGCAGGTCTGCAGTACCCACACCTGCGCCAGTCCGGATGTCGCCCAGGACATCGTGTTTGTACTGATTTCCCATGGACCCAATGGCTGGGGTGCAATCAACGTCAACGGCAACAGCCTGGCCGCACCAAGCGGTCCCGACGAACTGGAGAACAAGGACGCAGACCTGGTCTATATCAGCCGTTCGCCCACCAAGCCCGACGCGGCCAACGGCGAATTCGACGATCTGACCCTGTGGATGTCTGAAGGCTCACTCAAGGGGCGAGTGTGCCCACCGCTGTCTGACTGCTCTCCGTAGCCTGCAAGCGGAAGGTCACGCGTCCCGGCTGGTTATCAGGCAATTCCAGCCGATAGCCCGAACGCGCTGCCTGCCGGGCAGCCTGATACAGGCCCACCCCCAGGCCGGAATCCGACGCCACGGGGCTCATGAACAAATTACGCGCCACATGTTCCGGTGCAGCGGATCCACTGTCGGTCACCTTCAGGCTCACCAACGGCTGCAAGGCCAGACGCACTTCCACCGCCACGCCGGGTTCGTTCTGACGCTTGCGCAGTGCATTGGTCAGCAGGTTATCGACCACGCTGTCGAACAGGTCCTGGGGCAATGGGGTGTCGTCGATCGCGTCAGAAAAAAACTGCACGTCATCGTGTTCGTAGCGCGTCTGCAAAGCAGCCCACCATTTTTTTGCCGCAATTTGCGCGACATCCATTTCAGCCGGCTGCTTGAGCTTGTCGACCGTTTGCGACAGGCGTGCCGCGAGTTGCGGCAACTGGCGCTTCATCAATGCCAGCAACCGGTCGCTGTCTTCGGGCGTGGACGTATCGGCAGCGGCCAGCAGGGTTTTCATCGACTGCAGGATGTTTTTCACGTCATGCGTCAATCGCGCACCCGTGTCGTGAATCGCCTGGCTGTAGGCCTGTTCGCGCAGGGTTTGCTCGCGTACCTTGGCGGCATAAAAATAGCCCAGCAATTGCGAGAGCAAGCGCACATGCAGCGCCAGCGCGGGGGTAAGCGGACGACTCGAGTGCCAGGTCAGACTGAGCCCATGGAAAGCATAACTTTCACTATGCTCGGCGGGTTCACCAAACCGGCCTTCGCCACGTGCCGCCTGCCAGTGGCCACCGCGAATCCAGGTCAGCTCGTGCAGATCGGAAAGCGCATCGCGCACGAAAGACTCCGGATCGCGCTCGCGCTCAGCCAGCGTCGCCAGGCGCTGTGCCCAGCCTTCGAACGGCAACCCCACCGACAACAAATAACGCGAGGTGACCTGCCCCAGTCCTGAAAATCCGGCACGCGGATTCCACAACCAGGACAGCACCAGCAGCAGGCCTGCCAGCCCCAGCAGGGTTTGCACCAGCGCCCAGGCGTAATCCACCTTGGCCACGGCCACCACGGCGAATACGCCCAGCGCCATCACCATGATGAGCAGCGACAGCATCAGGCCATAGATGAAATCGAGTGTCGACGAAGCACTGCTGCGCTGACGGGTGACCGGCATAAACAGGATCACCAGCGGCAGCAATGGCAGGCCATAGCGCACCCCCGCCTGCAACACACCGGTGGTGAGCGAAGTGTCCCCCAGGCTCTGCGGCAGCACCCAGGCCATCAGCAAGGCGAGCAGGTAGGCCAGGGCGAGCAAATACGTCCATTTATGGCAACGCTCGTTTTGCGACGTGGCCACCGAGCCCACCAGGCCCGCCAGAATCGCCAGCCACAAGGCGATCACCCAGGTGCTGTCCACCAGCACCAGCAGTGCAGCCATGGCAAATACGGGGAGCGCGAGGCGAGGCTCGATGCGTGCCTCGCTCCGTACCAGCGGTTGCCACAACAAGAACAGACCATAGTGCGCCAGCAAAAACGCACGCGTCACCGCCGCATCGGCATCGAACACCACCGCCGCATGCAGGGCCAGCAGCATCAAGGCCAGCCAGCGTCCGGGCGCCACATTGGCAAAGTGCGTGGCAAGCGACGTCAGCCAGGAAAATCGGGGCGGCGTCACGGCGGATTCAGTCATGGGAGATGGAAAGGGGGAAACAGGGGGCATTCAGCATGACACTGCTATCGGCATTCCACCCGGAAAATGGAGCCTGCCTGTCACGACGCGACACCTAAAATTGATGAAATCCGGTCGCGGCTGTCGTATTTTCATCAAAAACACTTCAAGCCAGCCACCAAAACCCATTTTTTTCGTTATTTTATCAATGGGTTGCACTACCATCAAGCTTGGCACGTATTTTGCAGATAGCCGAACCATAACATAACGGAGAGTTTCACCATGCCCCATCCCGCCTTCTCGCGACGCCAGTCGGTCTTCACCCTGATCGAAATCGCCATCGTGCTGGTTATCATAGGATTGCTGCTCGGCGGCATCCTCAAAGGCCAGGAACTGATCAACAGTGCCCGGGTGAAAAATCTCGCTACCGATTTCCGCAACATTCCCGTTTTCATATACGCCTATCAGGACAAATACCGGGCGCTGCCTGGTGATGAGAGTGCTGTAGTCGCACATACGGCCGGAACGCTCGCAACAACCGGCGGCACACCGGGCGATGGCATCATCGATGGCGCATGGAATAGCCCCACCAAAACCCATGAGTCCTACCTATTCTGGGAGCACGTCAGGAAGGCAGGTCTGGCGCCCGGGTCTACCGATATAGATGCCACCGATTACCCGCAAAAAAATGCAGTAAGCGGACCCGTCGGCATTCAGAGTGCCAAGCCATATACCAGCATGAACAGCGGCACCTGGTTCATCTGCTCAGGTGGGATCACAGGCAAGCTCGCCAAGCAACTGGACGTACAACTGGACGATGGCGACACAGGCACAGGCGCAATGCAGGCCAATACAACTGCAGACGGCACGGCAGCAGGCGATGGGGCGCTTGACGATGCCACGCCATATGTCGTCTGCATGGGCGTTTGATTCACCCCCACATCACACTCGCCCGCCTCGGCGGGCTTTTTCTTGCCTATTGTTCTGCCAGAGCTGAGCGCATCATCCCTGCAGCACCCTGATCTCCGCCGCCGCCAGCCCATCGGCGGCGCCGCGCAGCATCAGCACATCGCCCACGCGGATTTCGGTATCGGGCTGGGGGTCGACACCCTTGATCCCCTGGCGGCGGATCGCCACCACTTCCACCAGCAAGTCGTCCAGCGCCAGGTCTTCCAGGGTGCGCCCCGCTGCGGCCGCACCCTGCGGAATCAGCACGGTATGCAGACGGGGCTGCGACTGATGGTCGAGTTCATCGTCGGCGTCGCTGGCGCCACGGAAATAGCCACGCATCATGGCGTAGCGCGTTTCACGCACGCCGCGGATCCGTTTCAATACCTGGGACAACGGAATGCCCAACAGCATCAATGCGTGCGAAGCCAGCATCAATGAGCCTTCCATCACCTCGGACACCACCTCGGCCGCGCCCGCTGCTTTCAGCTCGTCGATATGGGTATCGTCGATGGTGCGCACGACGACCGGCAGTTCGGGCCGCAGTTCGCGCACGTGGCGCAGGATCGCCATGCTCGAGTGCAGGTCGGAATAGGTCACCACGATAGCCTGGGCACGGCTCAACCCTGCTGCAACCAGCACTTCGCGGCGGCTGGCATCGCCGTACACGACACTGACGCCGGATGCCGCCACCGCGCGGATACGTTCTGGGTCGGCGTCGAGCGCGACGAAACTGATATCTTCGGCCTCGAACAAACGCGCCAGATTCTGGCCGCTGCGGCCGTAGCCGCACACGATCACATGCTTGCTCTTGCCAAAAGTCTTGACCGCGATATCGTGGACCTCCTTGGCGCGCCCGGCCCACTCGCTACCAGCAAGCAGACGGGTCAGTGTGTCCATGCGATTGATCATCAGCGGCGCAATCAGCATCGACAGCACCATCGCCGCCAGAACCGGCTGGGTGATTTCAGCGCCGAGCAAGTTCAGGTCCGATGCCTGTGCCAGCAGCACAAAGCCAAATTCGCCCGCCTGCGCCAGTCCCAGCGCAGTCCGCACGGCAGTGGGACGCGCACTGCCGAAGGCCAGTCCCAGGCCGGCCACCAGCATCGCCTTGCCGATGACGATTGCGGCCACCAGCAACAGCACGTCACCCCAGTTCAGCATGACCTGCATCAAGTCGAGGCGCATGCCGATGGTGACAAAAAACAGCCCCAGCAACACGTCGCGGAAAGGCTTGATGTCGTCTTCCACCTGATAGCGGTATTCGGTTTCGGACACCAGCATGCCGGCCAGGAAGGCACCCAGCGCCAGGGACAAGCCGGCACTTTCGGTCAGATAGGCCAATCCCAGCGTGAACAGCAACAGATTCAGCGTGAAGAGTTCGGGCGACTTGTACCCCGCCACCCACTGAAACCAGGGGCGCATGATGCGCTGGCCCACGAACAGGAGGAAGCCCAGCACCACCACCGCCTTCAGCATGGCCAGCGCCAGCGTGGCCGCCATCGCGTCCGATTCCTTGGCAAAGGCCGGAATCAGGATCAGCAGCGGCACCACGGCCAGATCCTGGAACAGCAAGGCACCAAAAATCTGGCGGCCATGCGGGGTCTGGATTTCCATCCGCTCGGCCATCATCTTCGAGACGATGGCGGTAGACGACATCGACATGATGCCGCCGAGCGCAATGGCTGCCAGCAAGGGCAAATCAAGCAGCCAGGCGATCAGCGCGGTGAGCACGATCGTCAGCACCACCTGTGCCCCACCGAAGCCAAACACGGTCATGCGCATGGTCATCAGCCGCGGCAGGCTGAATTCCAGACCGATGGAGAACATCAGGAAGACCACGCCGAACTCGGCCAGATAGCGCGCTTCTTCGCTGTCCGGAATCCAGCCCAGGGCAAAAGGCCCGATGGCAATACCGGTCACCAGATAGCCCAGCATGGTCGGCAAACGCAAGGCGCGCGCAGCGGCAGCCACCAGCACGGCAGCGGCCAGTAGAATCAGAACAAGTTGAAGTCCGCTATGCAATCGAAGTCCTCAAAGGCGAAATCCCGTTTACTGCCGCCAGCCATGTCGTGCCGGCAATGGGGAAAACGCTGTTGGATAAGCAGGCTTTAGTATACTTGCCGACCATGCACCCCGAACCTACGTCCCCCCAACATTTACTTGAACTTGCACGCCAGGTGCTCGACATCGAGGCCGACGCGCTGCGCACGCTGTCGGTCCGCCTCGATCATCGCTTTGCCGACGCCGTCCATCTCATGCTGGCCTGCAAGGGCCGCGTGGTGGTCACCGGCATGGGCAAGTCCGGGCATGTCGGCAGCAAGATTGCCGCCACGCTGGCATCGACCGGCACTCCGGCCTTTTTCATGCACCCGGGGGAAGCCAGTCATGGCGATCTCGGCATGATCGCCCACGACGACGTGGTACTGGCCATGTCAAATTCTGGCGAGAGCAACGAAATCGTCAGCATCGTGCCGCTCATCAAGCGGCGTGGCGCCAGACTCATCGCCATGACGGGCAATCCCGATTCAACCATGGCACGCGAAGCCGATGTGCATCTCAATGCCGCGGTCGACAAGGAAGCCTGCCCGCTCAATCTGGCGCCCACCGCCAGCACCACGGCAGCATTGGCGCTGGGTGATGCGCTGGCGGTAGCCCTGCTCGACGCCCGCGGCTTCTCCGCCGACGACTTTGCGCGCACCCATCCGGGCGGCAGCCTGGGACGGCGCTTGCTGGTGCACGTACATGACATCATGCATACAGGCGATGCGCTCCCCAAAATCGATCACGGGGCATCACTTAAAGTGGCGCTGCTCGAAATGACGAAAAAAGGTCTGGGCATGACGGCGGTGGTCGATGGCAACGGCAAGGTAACCGGCGTTTTCACCGACGGCGACTTGCGGCGCGCGCTGGAACACGCACTCGACCTGCAGCAGGCACGCGTGACCGACCTGATGACGAAAAACCCCAAGACAATCTACGCGGACGAACTCGCCGTGGCGGCGGTAGAAAAGATGGACACACTTAAAATCAATGGCTTGCTGGTAGTCGACCACGACAACACTTTGCTGGGTGCACTCAACATGCACGACCTGCTGAAAGCGGGTGTCGTATGATGACCGCCGACCTGATTGCCCGCGCCCAGAAAATCAGGCTGATCGCATTTGATGTCGATGGCGTGATGACTGACGGTACCCTGTTTCTGGCCGACGATGGACAGGAATTCAAGGGCTTCAACTCGCTCGATGGCCACGGCCTGAAAATGCTCAAGGGCAGCGGCGTGCAACTCGCGATCATTACTGGCCGCAGCTCACGTGTCGTGGAACACCGCGCCAAAAATCTCGGCATCGAAATCATCCATCAAGGCGCACACGACAAGCTCGCCGTGTATGAATCGCTCTGTCGCGATCTCAATCTGGCCCACGATGCCACGGCCTACATGGGGGACGATGTGGTTGACCTGCCGGTGATGCGGCGTGCCGGACTCGCCATTAGCGTACCGGCAGCGCCCGAACTGGTGAAAGCACACAGTCATCTGATCACAACCCGCCAGGCCGGGCACGGTGCAGTGCGCGAGGCCTGCGAATTCCTGATGCGTACGCAAGGCACGCTGGACGCGGCCCTGGCGCCTTATTTGAAATGACCGGTTGCGTGTATCTTGCGTCAGGCACGAATGAGTTGAAGACCGCATGATCGCGCGCGGCTCGCTGTGGCTGCCACTGGCCATTTTGCTGGTGCTCGCCGTACTCAGCTTCTGGATCGAGCGCTCCGTGCAAATCCCGGCAAATGGCGATCCGACCACACGGACCGAGCCGGAAGGCATTATGGAAAATTTCGACGCACTGCGAACCGACAACACCGGACAACCGCACTACAGGCTGACGGCCCGCAAGCTGAAACATTATTCCAACAGCAAACGCACTGAACTCGACGCCCCCCGCTTCGTCCAGCTGGACCCGCAAATGGGCGAAGTCACGGCGGTGGCGCAACAGGCGACAGTTTCGCCTGACGGCGACGAAGTGGACCTGCGTGGTGAAGTCCAGGTTCTGCGTGCGGCCCGGCCTGGACAATCCGCCATGTCGCTTCATACTGCCCGACTGGTTATTTTTCCCGAACGCGACATGCTTCACTCGCCCGGGCCGGTGGATGTCAGTGACGCCACCCTGAAACTGCACGCGGGTGCCATGGAATACAACGCCAGGCAACGCGTGATTAAACTGACAGGACGGGTGAAAGCCCATTACTTATCCGGAAGAAGCTAGCACCATGCAAACATTGAAAACGGTTTTTTATACGGCACTGTGTGCCGTCCTGCTGGCCCCCCCGGCCCATGCCGAAAAAGCCGACCGCGACAAGCCCGTCAACCTCGAAGCCGACACGGTCACGCTCGACGACATCAGGAAAATCAGCGTTTATCAGGGCAATGTGATCCTGAGCCAGGGCACGCTGATGCTGCGTGCCGACCGCGTCCAGGTCACCCAGAATGCAGGCGGGCTCGACAAGGTGAGCGCCACCGGCCGTCCCGCCGCCTTTCGCCAGAAGCTTGATGGGCGCGACGAGCAGATCGAAGGCTTTGCTGACCGCATCGAGTTCGACAGCGGCAACAGTCAACTGGAGTTGATCGGCCAGGCACGGCTGCGTCGCAATGGCGACGAACTGCGCGGCGCACAAATTTCGTATAACGCCAACACCGAGTTTTACAAGGTGACCGGGCAACCCGACGCCAAGACACCCAGTGGCCGGGTGCGCGCGGTCATCCGCCCGAAAACGCCCTCGGCACAACCCACCACCAAGCCATGAGCCAGATTTTTGCCCAGGGCCTGCGCAAGACGTATGGCAAACGCACGGTGGTGCACGATGTCTCTTTTACCGTCAAAAGCGGGGAAGTCGTGGGGCTGCTTGGACCCAACGGCGCCGGCAAGACCACCTGCTTCTATATGGTAGTGGGACTGGTCGCCGCGGATGGCGGCAATGTTCATCTGGACACACACGATCTGACGCACATGGCCATTCACCAGCGTGCGCGTCTGGGCCTGTCCTACCTGCCCCAGGAACCCTCGATCTTCCGCAAGATGACGGTGGAGGAAAACATCCGCGCCATTCTCGAGTTCAAGCCCTACGACAAGGATGAACTCGAAGAGCATCTCAACAATCTGCTGGACGATCTGCATATCGCCCATTTGCGTGATGCAGCAGCAGCCAGCCTGTCCGGCGGCGAACGGCGGCGAGTGGAAATTGCCCGTTCGCTGGCGATCAATCCGCGCTTCATTCTGCTGGATGAACCGTTCGCCGGAGTGGACCCGATCGCCGTGCTCGACATCCAGAAAATTGTGCACTTTTTGATCGAGCGCGACATTGGCGTGCTCATTACCGACCACAACGTACGTGAAACGCTGGGAATCTGCCACCGGGCATACATCATCAACGAGGGCCGCGTACTGATTGATGGCACCCCTGACCTCATCATCCAGGACGACAACGCCCGCAAGGTATATCTGGGCGAAAACTTCCGCCTGTAATTGCAACTTTCGCGACCTGCTCGCATCATATTCTCCTCAAGTCGGCATGCTTTTTGCCGTATTCAAGTTCCATGAAGCACAGCCTCCAGCTCAAGATTGGTCAGCACCTTACCCTGACACCCCAACTGCAGCAGTCGATTCGACTGCTGCAGTTGTCTACGCTGGAGCTGAATCAGGAACTCGAGCAGATGCTCCAGGACAACCCGTTGCTGGAACGCGAAGACGAGGAAGATGCCCGTCTCGCATCGGAAGAGCCTCCTGCGCATACGGCCGAGGCCGAAGCCCAGACGACGGAGTCGCCCCAATCAGACACCCCGGAACCTGACGCCTCGGCGTCGCTGGATGATGAAGACTGGAACGATTACAGTGCATCCGGTGGCGACGATGAGGAGAGCGACTATGCAGAAGGCTCGGTTTCAGGAGCCAGCCTGCGCGAACACCTGTTGAATCAGTTAATTGTCAGCCCGCTCACACTGCGTGACCGCACCCTGGTTGCCACCTTGATCGATGATCTGGACGAAGCCGGATTTCTCACCCAGCCACTGGCCGATATCACGGCCAGCCTGCAAGGTGAACTCGAGGAGCTTGAGCCCGAAGAAGTCGAAACCGCGCTCAAGCATCTGCAGAACATGGACCCCACCGGTGTCGGCGCGCGCGATCTGGCTGAATGCCTGACCCTGCAACTGCGGGCGCTGCCAGCCTCCACGCCGGCACGTGATGCCGCCATGCGGCTGACCACGCACTATCTCGATCTGCTGGCTGCACGCGATGTCGGCAAACTGAAGAAAATGCTCGGTATCGATGACCCGACATTGCGAACGGCACGCGCCCTGATTCTTTCGCTCAACCCGCGGCCGGGCGCGGCATTCAGCACCGAAGAAACGCATTACGTCATTCCCGATGTCTATGTGCGCAAGGTCAAGGGCATGTGGATTGCCAGTCTCAATGCCGACGCCATGCCCAAGCTGCGCGTCAACCGCGTCTATGCCGACATCCTGGCACGTCACCGTGAAGGCAATAGCGGCCAGCTCGCCAGCCAGCTTCAGGAAGCACGCTGGCTGATCAAAAACGTACAGCAGCGGTTTGACACCATCCTGCGCGTTTCACAGGCCATCGTCGACCGCCAGAAACAATTCATCGAGCACGGGGAAGTTGCCATGCGGCCACTGGTGCTGCGCGAAATTGCCGAGGCAGTGGAACTGCACGAATCGACGATTTCGCGCGTCACCACACAGAAGTTCATGATGACCCCGCGCGGACTGTACGAGCTCAAGTACTTTTTCGGCAGCCACGTTTCCACCGACAACGGCGGCGCCTGCTCCTCAACCGCCATTCGGGCGCTGATCAAACAGCTGATCGCTGCCGAAAGCGGCAAGAAACCGCTATCTGATGGCCAATTGGCCGAAGTTCTGGGGCAGCAAGGCATCGTGGTCGCCCGGCGTACCGTCGCCAAGTACCGTGAATCACTGCAAATCCCGCCAGCAAACATGCGGCGGGCGCTTTGATCACAAGAATATTCGAGCCGATTCTGCCTAAAACGCTTTGCCGTGCTTGAATGTGTCCCACTTTCGTCCCACAATGAAAACGAGCGGTCCATCGCTCCTGAAGCCGGGACGAAACGCTGGTTTTCAGTTCTTTTAGCAGACTAAGGAGGCCCTATGAATTTGACGATTTCCGGTCATCATCTGGAAGTAACCCCAGCTATCCGCGACTACGTTTCCGAGAAACTCGACCGTGTTAAGCGCCACTTCGATAACGTCATCAACATGACGGTCATCATGCAGGTGGAGAAGCTGGTACACAAAGTGGAAGCCACCCTCCACGTCAAGGGCCATGATTTCCACGCCCACAGCGAAGATGGCAACATGTACGCCGCAATCGACCTCCTGGCAGACAAGCTGGATCGCCAGATCCTCAAGCACAAGGAGAAAACCTCGGATGTGCATCAGGGCAGCGGTGGCCTGAAGCACCAACAGCCGACGGAAAGTGAAGCCTGATATCCAACAACAGACGGAATGAAACAAATTGCCCGGGGCGGTTTTATGCCGCCGGGCGTATAATTTTCAGGCGCCGGATCTTTTAACCGGCTGTCTAACTGGCATGAATCTAATCGCCCCCCTCATTACCCCTGAAACCACCTTGCTGGATGTGAGCTTCACCAGCAAGAAGAAGCTGTTCGAACACGCCGCCGATTTGTTCGCCCGGGCCCATGGACTCAAGTCCACCGACATTTTCACCAGCCTGTTTGAACGCGAACGGCTGGGTTCGACCGCACTGGGCTGTGGCATCGCCATCCCCCATGGCCGCATCAAGGGCCTCAAGGATGCATGTGGCGCGTTATACCGATTGAACACCCCGCTGGAGTTCGACGCACCCGACAACCAGCCGGTGTCCCTGTGTTTTGTTTTACTGGTCCCTAAAGACGCGAACGAGCAGCACCTGCAAATCCTGGGTGAACTGGCACAACTCTTTGGTGACGAAGCCATGCGCACGAAAATGCTGGGCACGGCCACCGTGCCCGAATTGATCGCGCTGATTGGCGCATGGACGACCTGAGTCACGTATCAGTCGAGGCGTTGTTCCGCGACATGTCGGAACAACTCGACCTGCAATGGGTGGCGGGACACAAAGGCGGCCACCGCACACTGTCGTCGGAAACCATACAAAAACCCACGCTGGCCCTGATCGGCCATCTGAATTTCGTCCATCCCAATCGCGTACAGGTATTGGGATGTGCCGAAATGGATTACCTGCGCAACCTGCCCGATCCCGAGCTGAAAGACGCCATCGATCATCTGTTTTCAACCGAACTCGCTGCCATCATTATTTCCAACGGCGAAACGGTCCCGGCAGCCTTGAGCGACAATGCCGAACGGACCGAAACGCCCCTGTTCACGTCTTCACTGGCCAGCCCGGTCCTGATGTCCTATCTGGGGCACTATCTGACGCAACGCCTGGCCGAGGCCACTTCGATTCACGGTGTATTTCTCGAGGTGCTGGGTACCGGCGTGCTCATCAAAGGGAACGCCGGGGTAGGCAAAAGCGAGCTGGCACTGGAACTCATCACACGCGGTCATCGTCTGGTCGCTGACGATGTAGTCGAACTCAAACACGTCGCGCCCAAAACCCTGGAAGGCTGCTGTCCGGCATTGATCCGCGATTTTCTGGAAGTACGCGGCCTGGGCATACTCAATATCCGCTACCTGTTCGGCGAAACCTCGGTCAAGCGGCAAAAGAACCTCAAACTCATCGTCGAACTGGTGCATCCGCACGAAGTCGGTGAAACCGGCCTCAACCGGCTCGACATGGTGGCATCGACCGTTCCCATCCTCGGCGTGGACATTCCCAAGGTGCGCATTCCGGTCGCTGCAGGCCGTAACCTGGCTGTCCTGGTCGAGGTCGCAGTACGCAATCACATTCTCAAAAGCCGGGGTATCAATCCGGTCGAACAGTTCATCAAGCGCCAGCAGGCGGCCATAGACGGGAACAGCTAAGTGCAGATCGTTCTGGTCTCCGGTTTGTCCGGATCGGGTAAAAGCATCGCCATCGCGGTACTGGAAGATATCGGCTATTACTGCGTCGACAACCTGCCG
>JAIOJU010000128.1 GCA_019911765.1 Thiobacillus sp. | reverse complement strand
CTCCATGGGCGGCCGTTCGCGCGCTCGCGGGCTTCGTTGGTGGACAGCACGTCATAGGGTGGGGCGACGACATCGTCGGCGCGTCCCGGTGCGGGGCGAAGGGCGGCAAAAGGCTGGATCAGGTTCATAAGCTTTTCATGTCGAGGGTGAAAGAGGGTCGCCGAGCGCGGCGAGAAATGCGGTGACCGCGCCAACGCGCCGGGCGACGTCGGGCAGGCTGGTGTTCAGCTTCAGCCGGTCGGGGCCGGCGAGCTTGTATCCGGCCTTGCCCTGGATCAAGCCGATGATTTTACCCGGATCGACCGGCGGGTTGGGGGTGAATTGTACCGTCATGCCTTCGCCCGACACGTCCAGGCGCAGGATGCCGTAGGGCCGGGTCGCCATCCGCAAGCGGTGCACCGCCAGCAATGCGCGCGCCGGATCGGGCGGCAGGCCGAAGCGGTCGATCAGTTCTTCCTGCAGTTCCGCAAGCCCGTCCGTGTCATGGACGCTCGCCAGCCGCTTGTACAGCACCAGCCGTTCGTGCACGTCGGGGCAATATTCCACTGGCAGCAGCGCGGGCGTGTGCAGGTTGATTTCGGATACCACCCCCAGCGGCTGGTTCATGTCCGGCTCATGCCCGGCTTTCAGGCTCGCCACGGCAGCGGCCAGCATGTCGTTGTAAAGCGAAAAGCCGACTTCGAGGATCTCGCCGCTCTGCTTGTCGCCAAGCACTTCGCCGCAGCCGCGGATTTCCAGATCATGCATGGCGAGGTGGAAACCGGATCCCAATTCTTCCATTAATTGAATGGCTTCCAGGCGTTTCTTCGCCTGGGGTGTTAATGTTCTGTCCTCCTCTACCAGCAGGTAGGCAAAGGCCTGATGGTGCGACCGCCCGACCCGGCCGCGCAACTGGTGCAACTGCGCCAGGCCGAACTTGTCGGCGCGGTTGATCAGGATGGTGTTGGCGGTGGGGATGTCGATGCCGGTCTCGATGATGGTGGTGCACAGCAGAACGTCGTAGCGCTGCTGGTAGAAGTCGCGCATCACCTGTTCCAGTTCGCGTTCGCTCTGCTGGCCGTGGCCGACGCGAATGCGCGCTTCCGGCAGCAGTTTTTCCAGCATCTCGAACATGTTCTGGATGGTGCTGACTTCGTTGTGCAGGAAATACACCTGGCCGCCACGCTTGAGTTCGCGCAGCACCGCTTCGCGGATCAGGCCGCCGGAAAACGACTGGACGAAGGTTTTGACCGCCAGCCGCTTCTGCGGCGCCGTCGCGATCACCGAAAAGTCGCGGATGCCTTCGAGCGACATCGCCAGGGTGCGCGGGATCGGCGTGGCGGTCAGCGTCAGCACGTCGACTTCGGCGCGCAACGCCTTCAGCTGTTCCTTCTGGCGCACGCCGAAGCGATGCTCCTCGTCGAGGATCACCAGACCCAGGCGCGCAAACTTCACGTCCTTCTGGATCAGGCGATGGGTGCCGATGACGATGTCGAGCTTGCCGTCCGCGAGTGCCTGCAGCGCCTCGGCCTGCTCTTTGGCGCTGCGGAAGCGCGACAGTTCGGCGAGTTTCACCGGCCAGGCGGAGAAGCGGTCGGAGAAGTTCTGGAAATGCTGCTCGGCCAGCAGCGTGGTCGGCACCAGCACCGCCACCTGATAGCCGCCCATCACCGCCATGAAGGCGGCGCGCAGCGCGACCTCGGTCTTGCCGAAGCCGACGTCGCCGCAGACCAGCCGGTCCATCGGCTTGCCCGACTGCATGTCGGCCATTACCGCGGCAATCGCGGCGGACTGGTCGGGCGTTTCCTCGTAGCCGAAACCCTCGGCAAAGGCCTCGTAATCGTGCGGCGAGAACTTGAACGCATGGCCTTCGCGCGCGGCACGCAGTGCATACAGGTTCAGCAATTCGGCGGCGGTGTCGCGCGCTGCCTGCATGGCGCGGCGGCGCGCCTTGTCCCACTGGTCGGTGCCGAGTTTGTGCAAGGGCGCCGCGCCTTCACCGGCGCCGGAATAGCGCGAAATCAGGTGCAGGTTGGCCACCGGCACGTAGAGCTTGTCGCCCTTGGCATATTCGAGATGCAGGAACTCGGTGTCGCCGTCGCCCAGATCCATGTTGATCAGGCCGAGGTACTGGCCGACGCCATAT
>JAIOJU010000127.1 GCA_019911765.1 Thiobacillus sp. | reverse complement strand
TCCGCGAAGGGCGCGAAGAAACGCGAAGTAAAATCTTTGGGGGCGCCATCCGGGAATTCCTGCTTGATCAATGCGCTGGATTACCGCACTGCGCTCGCAATGACGGCCATCCCGAATAATCCAGCGTCTCCTTCGTGTTTCTTCGCGCCCTTCGCGGATAACGCATTGATCAACCCCCCGCGCCTCCTGCCGATCGGCGCGACCGGCTCAGACACCATCCAGAAATTCCAGATTCCGGCTGCCCCAGTTCAGCACCGCTGTCCTGCGGTGCATTTTTTCGGCCAGCCGCGGAAACTCGCGGGTGATGACCTCGGCGGCGAAGCCTGACAGGAAGCGCGACTTGAGCTCGGCACGTGCGCGGTCGACGCCGATTTCGGCATAGGGCACCGACGCCAGCAGCAGAAAGCCGTCACCGGGAATCCGCCCGGACGCCATATTGCTCTGCAGGATGCCGGCGGCCTTGCGCACCGGGTCGGCCAGGTCGGGGCTGTAGGGCCCGATGATGAGCGCCTGGTTGTGCATGTGCAGCCAGTCGAAGCCACGCCCCAGGCACAGCACCCATTCGCGGTGCTCCATGTCGAGTTGGCGGGCAGCGCCGCGCACCTCGGCAATGTGCCTGATATTTCCCTGAAGCAGCGGCAACAGGTCGTTGCGGATTTGCGCCGGCATGTCCGGAAACAATGCATGCAGGCGATTGGGCAGGGTTTCGATGTCAGTCACGGTTGACGCGTCGAGCACGTCGCCATTCTGGCCGTGCAGGATGAGTGCGTCTTCATCGGTTTCGAACCCGCATACCAGCGGATAGACGGTTTGATGACTCGCGCCAAAGACCTGCTCGAGCTGGCGGCGAATGGTGAAGGTGTGCGCGCGCGCGGCCTCGGTGTCGAAGTCGAACCCGGCGCAGCCACGCCGCGGGTCGCCCCTGGAAAAATGATAGGTCGACGCCATCAGTGCGCGCCGCCCATCGCGCACGACCGACAGCACGTAATCGGACAACACCTCGCCCAAGTGCGGCCACCCCAGATCAAAACGTCCGCCAAGGTTGCGAAAGGGCTGGATGATGCCGACGGGGGTTTCGGTCGCCACCGGGATGTTGATGCGGCCGTCCATGCACTTCATCACGCTGATCGCGGTGGGGTGCTCGGCCAGATAGCGCTTGCGGGCCAGCCAGGTTTCCGGGCTGGAGAAGGATTCGGTATGCCGTTCAGCGTGACTGAACAGCCAGTTGATGCGGGCTTCGATGGGCTGATCGTACAGGTTCATGCAATCCCCTCTTTTTATGATCGAAGCCATTATGGCGGCGTCCGGCCGGATTCGCGAGAGCATCCGGCCGGACGCCGGCTCACCCCAAACCAGACCAACCCATCGGGTGTGGCCGCTGGGTTAGGGAAACGCTGAACAAGTCCTTCGACGAGCTCCGGACGAACGGCAAGTGATTGATTTCGTTCGTGGTGAGCCCTTCGACGTTGCTCAGAACAGGCTTGTCGAACCACACAGCAAACCAGCTTGCTCGGTATCTCCTTAGCGCGTCAAACCAGCGTAGAGCATCGGCAGCTTCTCCGGCAGACGCTGCACGTGATCGACGACCATGTAGTTCTTCTGCCCGAAGATGCGCGACACGTAATTGTCGGCACGCGGGTCGAGGCTCATGCAGTAGGTGACGACGCCGTCGCGGCCGACTTCCTCCACCGCTTTCTTGGTGTCGTAGCGCAGGTATTGCGGATCGCGCACGTCGATATCAGCGGGTTCGCCGTCGGTAATCACGATCAGCAGTTTCTTCGCCGAACGCTGCAGCTTGAGGTGATGCCCGGCATGGCGGATCGCTGCGCCCATGCGAGTGGAGAGCTGGCCGGTCATGCCCGCAAGCTTGGCCTTGGGCACTTCGTTCCAGTGCTGGTCGAAATCCTTGTAACGGTAGTACTCGACGTCGTGGCGACCATCCGAGCAGAAGCCGTGGATCGCAAACGGATCGCCCACCTTGCTGATCGCATCGGCCAGCAGCACGCAGGCCTGCTGGGTGAGCTCGCGCACCGAGTATTCCTGATCCTGCACCGTTTCGTTGGTTGATTCGGACAAATCGAGCAGCACCAGGATCGAGAAGTCGCGGGTCTTCCTCACGCTGCGCATCATGATGCGCGGGTCGGGCTGGTTGCCGAGGCGAATGTCGATGAAGCTGGCAATCGCCGCGTTGATGTCGATCTCGTCGCCGTCCTCCAGCTTGCGGATGCGCTGCACGCCCTGTGGCTGCATCGCGTCAAGCAGGAATTTCATGCGATGGATTTCGCGCTTGTACTTGGCGGTGATCTCGTCGATGATCTGCAGGTCGCCGGACTTGGCGCGCTTTTCCTGCACCGTGGCCCAGGCCGGGCGCTCCAGCTGGATCTGGTAATCCCACTCGGAATAATGGAAAGGATCAGATAACGGCTCCTTGCCTTCCAGTTCGTTCCAGCTCTTGCCGCCGCTCTCGTCGCCGATGTTCTCGTAGGGATAGAGTTCGGTAGGCAGCACCCAGATTTCCTCGGCATCGTCGCCTGCGCCTTCGACCTCGACTTCATTGGCCATTTCCATCACGTTCACATACTTGCGCACCTGCTTGATGGATTCATAGCCCGCGCCGGCGGCCTTGTTGAAATCGAATTCCTCGAATTCCCAGAAATAGCGGTTGTCGTCCCGATAGGGCGCATCGAGAAGATCGGTGCGCGGATTGAACGGGATGCGCTTCTGGGCAAAGCTGTGCGCGAGCTGCACGCCGATTTCCCATGAAGTGTGGTTGTTGTCGAGCCGGTTGATTTGCCCGTCCTGTGCGGCATCGGCAAACAGCGCACGGCCTTCTGCAATCCACGGATCATTGTCCACGTAGCTGTCGTCCAGCAGCGCACGCGCCAGGCGATTGAGATAATCGCCCATGCTGGCGTTCATCTCGGGCGTGGCCGTGTGCAGCTTGCACCACAACTGTTTCATTCCCGGAAAACGGCGGATCGTCAACGCCTCGACGCGCGCATCTTCAATCACCGAAATCACCGCCATCTGCATCGGATTGAGCGCTTCGGCCGAAATCGGCTGACTGGTTTCGACCATATGCGCGGCGCAATGCGCGGCGGTGGCGCGGTAAAGCTCCAGACCCGAGACGGGCTCATGGCCTTCAAGCGTGAAGTCGTCAAACGCATCCGGCAGATGCAGCAGATAGTCTTCAATATAAGGCTTGTGGCCTTCGCGCGATTCGAAGTCGCCGGACGTCGGGCGCATGAAAAAATCGCGCGCCCACAGGGCCCGCAGATACATGTTGATGCGCCGCTGCACGTCGACCAGCAGCGTGCCCTTGCGCTCCTTCTGCAGCATCGCGATCGAGTCTTTCGACTCCAGGCTGAAGTAGCGAATCTGCTCCTCGTAATTGGTGCGGTGCGCATGCGCGCCCCACAGTGCCCAGCGTCGCAGGCCACCCAGGGTCAACTGCTTGAACAGTACCTCCAGATTGTCCAGCATGGGCCGCACGCCGCGCGGCGCCTGCGCAATCAGGGTGTTGATGAATTGCAGGAAATTCAGGAAAAGCTGTGCGTCGCCGAGCCGGTTGGCCGCAGTCGGGGACGTTGCCAGCAGCAGCTCGATCACCGAGCCCGAGGTTCTGGATGCAAGCGAAAGCGCAGCCGTGACGAGATCGCCGATCACGTCCTCGCCGACCTCCTTGGCCACCTGCGGCGCATCCGTAATCCACACCTCGACCAGCGAATCGCCCTTGCCGAGTCCACGGATAGCAGCCACGCCTTTGAGATACGTATCCAGCCCGCGCGGCGAGAACACCTTGGTCGCGTCGTGCCAGTTGGCCTTGAGCGCCTCCTGGCTATGTTCCGACAGGTCTTCCAGCAGTTCTGCGTAGTCTTCGAGTTTGATGGACATGGCGATACCTCAGTCGAGAGTAGAGAGTCGAGCGTCGAGAGTGGCGGTCGAGGGGACGGTTTTTCCTCTCGATGCTCAACTCTCGATCCTCAGCTGTCTTCAGAAGAACGTGGACACCGCCGCATCCAGCGCATCGCGCATGTCCGGATCGTCGGTGATCGGGCGCACCAGCGCCACGCGGCAGGCGGCCATGGGGTTGACGCCCTTGGCAATCAGCGAGCCTGCGTAAATCAGCATGCGGGTGGACAGGCCTTCGTCCAGACCGTGACCCTTGAGGTTGCGCGAACGCTCGGCAATCGATACCAGCTTGCCCGCGATTTCGGCAGACACACCGGATTCATGGGTGACGATCTCGGTCTCGATCGCGTGGTCGGGATAAGTGAAATCGAGGCCGCCAAAACGCTGCTTGGTCGACTGCTTGAGATCCTTCATCAGGCTCTGGTAGCCCGGATTGTAGGAAATCACAATCTGGAAATCGGGGTGCGCGTTGACCAGCTCGCCCTTCTTCTCCAGCGGCAATACGCGACGATTATCGGTCAGCGGGTGAATCACCACGGTGGTGTCCTGACGGGCTTCGACCACTTCGTCCAGATACACGATGGCGCCGTGACGGGCACCGATCGCCAGCGGGCCATCCTGCCATTCGGTGCCCGCTGCGGAAAGCAGGAAACGGCCGACCAGATCGGACGCGGTCATGTCCTCGTTACACGCCACCGTGATCAGCGGCTTGTTCAGCTTGTGCGCCATGTATTCGACGAAACGCGTCTTGCCGCAACCGGTCGGGCCCTTGAGCATCATCGGCATGCGCACGGAGTAAGCCGCTTCATACAGCTCGACTTCGTCAGCGACGGGACGGTAATAGGGTTCCTGAGTGATGCGATATTGGTCGACGATATTGCTCATTTCAATTCCTCATTTATTCATCCGCGAAGGCCGCGAAGAGACGCGAAGGAAAAACAACGAGGGCCAGAAGCGGCATTCCAGGCTGGCCATCCGGCCCCGGCCTGAAAGATCTTCTTTGTGTACCTTCGCGTCCTTCGCAGACAAACAAAAAGCCCCCGCACCCAGCGGGCGACGGGGGCTGTTACGGTCTCCCGTCGCGACTTAAACAGTCTTGCCGCGGAAAATCACCATGGCCGCGCCTTGCGACTGGTTGAAGTTGTTGTAACCAATCAGTCGGACGTGATTGTTGGGGTTGGCCTTGTGGCAGGCCTCGGCTTCAGCCAGCACCACATCCACATCGGTTTCGCCAAACATCGGCAGCTTCCACATGTACCAGTACGAATCCATCAGGTACTCGGGTTCGGTGTGCTCGATGGCCGGGTTCCAGCCTTTCTTCACCAGATACTCGACCTGCTTGCGGATATTGGCTGCATCCATCGCGGGCAGATAGGAGAAGGTTTCGAATTTGCGGCTGGCGGGATCGCTCACGCGGCTTTTGTAATCCATCACTTCAGACATTTTGTTTCCTTTCGAATTGGGTGAGGTGTCAGGCGGGAGGCGGGGGG
>JAIOJU010000126.1 GCA_019911765.1 Thiobacillus sp. | reverse complement strand
TCCCGCCGGCGCCGGCGGGATCTGTCACCACCTGAGGCGTGTCGCCATTTTGGGAATGGTGACGGGCGAATCCAGCTCGATGGATCTGCTCGTCACCAGACTGGCCGATGGTGACATCGGCCGCGTGCCTGGTCGGCCGCTGTGTCGCCAGTGGCCGGCTTTTGCGTGCTGTCCACATACCCACGGCCCGCGAAGGGTGCCTACTACTCCCGCAGCAGGGCGGTGGGTATGTGGGCAGGAACCCGCCAGGGTCGGCCGATTGGCCGATGTAGGTCACTGGCGGCGAAATTGCACGGGTTTGGTGACAGCCGCAGCGCCTCGATCGCGCGGGCCTGTCGCCATTGGGCATTACCGCACGTTGAAGGAATGGGGCAAAGCCCCATTCTTCATAGAAGGCCGTGTTCGGCGAACGATAGCGTGCTGGAGCCGGCCACAATGATGTGGTCGAGCACGCGCGTGTCTATAAGGCTCAACGCCTCTTTGAGCCGGGCCGTTAGGCGCTTATCAGCTTCGCTAGGTGAGGCGATGCCACTCGGGTGGTTGTGAGTGAAAATGAGCGCGGAAGCGTTCAGCCGCAAGGCGGTTTTCACGATTTCCCGTGGATACACGGACGCGGCATCAATGGTGCCGCTGAACATCTCTTTGTAGGCGATCAGCCGATGTTGGCTGTCGGTGAAAATGACGCCGAACACTTCGTGTTCGATGCCCGCCAGCTTGGCGACCAGGAAGTCCTTGACTGCCTGCGGGCTGCTGAATTGTTGGCCCGGAAGGGCCAGCGAGTCGGCGGCCTTGCGAGCGCCGGCCAGAACCTGGGCGGCGGTGGCAACCTGATATACGCCGTCAGCGTCTCGGACATACAGCGACTCGTCGCTGTTGATGTTGTCGAAAGACAGCTTCATCTGAACCATGTGAAACCTCCGGTTGAACGTAGGGCGGGATTGCCCTTTGCGACCGAAGGCAGCACGCCGCAGCGCAGGCGTCAGGGGTGGAACGGCCGGCAGGCCGCAAGCGGAACGCGCAGCCCTTGACGCCGAGAACGGCGTGATAACCTGAAAGAGAGCAAGCAATCCAAACCCGAACCGCAAAGCGCGTCCGAAAGGGATTGACGCCCGAAGGGGTCGAGACAAGCGCGAAGTGCGCAGGCTCGATGCGAAGCACGAAAGCCCGGCCCCGGCTATGCCGGGGTGAGTAATGTCCTGGTTCTATTCGTGACGAACCAGCCGCCCGGCATCGTCGGAAAACTGCCCGGCCGCAGCATCGCCGAAGGCATTCAGATAAAGCGCGTAAGCCTGTTGCAGCGCCTCGGCCGCTCGGCGCTTTAGCTCCATCTGAACGATGTCCGTCTTTTCCATGCTCATAAGCTCACCGAGCGGAGCATGTTTGACGGTGTAAAAATCTGGATTGATGCGCTCTGACATACCGATACCTTATTCGTGTTGACGATGCCGAAACTGCCACGGCGGAACCGGCGACGGGTCGGCCCACAAGCCGCGCCGGCCGGCGCGTGCTTCGTCCTCCAGCGCGAACAGGCTTCGGTCGGTCGCGTATTGGCGATACACCCAGGCCATGCCCTGGCGAACCATTTCGGCGTTGACGTTGACGCCGGAGACATAGACGGTGCCGAGCACGCGGCCGTAGCGGTCGCGGCCGGCATCGGCGACGGTGACGGACTGGCGGAAGACCAGCGAGGAAAGCGCCTGACGGGAGCGGGTGCCGAAGGCTTGCCGCTTCTCGGGCGCGTCGATCTGCGCGAGGCGCACGCGCACGGGCTGGCGGTCGATCAGCACGTCGATGGTGTCGCCGTCAAGGATGGCGATCACCGGGCCGGCGAAGTCGGCCCGCGCGGCCGAGGCGAAGCCGAGCGTGCAGGCGCAGGCCAGCGCGGCCAGGAACTGGCGGCGGTTCATAGCGGAAGCCGGCGCTGCTTCGGCGTGCTGCTGAACGGCACATGCGGCGGGCTTGGGTACAGCACAAGCCCGTTCGGCGAATCGGCGACTTTCGCCTCGGGATAGACCACCATCACATGCTTCAACTCGCGCAGGAAGGCGCGCTTGAAGTCGCGCAAGCCCTGTTCGTCCATCGCGTAGCCGGCACCGAACTGGCCGGCGAGCGACACCCAGGGAATGGTCGTGCGGCGCGACAAGTAGCTCATGCGGTGCGACAGCCACACATAGATGTCCAGCGCCAGGGGCGACTTTCCGAGCGAGCGCATCGCGCGAACGTCAACCGGCAAGGGGTGCTCGATGCACTCCTTGAAGAACGGTTCGGAAAGCTGGAGATTCGATTGCCATTGCCCGGCCTGCTCGGGGTTCTGCGGTTGCCACCACTCGACGCGATCAGCCAGCAGGACGTTGGACAAGGCCCACGAATCGGCCCCCTCGTAGTGGCACGAAATGACGGCGCTGAAAAGCGTCGTCATGGCGTGTTTCAGGCGCGTGATGTCTCCGCGCTTGCCGCCCGAGCTGTGCATGCCCAGCTCGTCCAGGTACTCGGCCAGCGAATTGCCCAGGTGCAAGACGCGCTCGCCGGTTTGCACGGCTTCCGTGCAAACCCAGGTCAGCAGCATGCGCGGCACCGTCCCGAAGGGAAGCCCTTCGGGGTGGGCCGTCATCATCGTGAGCACGAAGTCGCCGTTCTTGCGAACGAAGCGGTATTCGTCCTGCCGCCTGTGCGGCAGCGTGGCGATGGCGAGCGCGCGAGTCATGAAGCCTAGCGTGCCGGCGCTCTTGGCGTCCTCGCGCTCGATGGCAAGGTGGGCTTCGATCAGGTCGCGCACGCGCTCGGGAATCTTGCCGTTGCGGTAGTCGAAGACGGCGCGAATCGGCTTCTCCTTCGCTGTGCGCGCGAGCTTCTTCGCGGGTGCGCTGCCGGCCGCCGCGCCGGACTCGAAGGCCGCTTCGTCGGCCGGGGACGGTAGGCCCAGGAGTTCCGAGGCCGGCGCGGCAGCGTCGGCCGATGCCTTGCGGGCCTCGGCCGTGCGTCGGGCGAGGCTGGCCGCGTCTTCTTCGCTCATGCCTGCGCGCATGAGCGCATCGCGGTAGTCCGTTTCATTGAACGGCTGCGCGGCGCGTGTTCGCCCTGTCGTTGTCGGTTTTCTGCTCATGAATGCCCCTCCTGTCCGCCGACCAGTGCGGCCAGCGCCTGCCGCTCGGCGGCGATTTCTCCGACTTCAAGCTCAACCGCAAGGGCGCGGCTATCGCTCCAATACTGCCGCAGCAGGGCGGTGCGTTCCCAACGGCTCACGGTGCCGTTCTGCATCGCCTCGGCGACACGCGCCTGGAAGGCGCTGGAGCCGGTCTTGTAGGCGTTCTGCAACTGGCGATAGCCCAGGGCGTCGATTTCCATCGACTGGTAGATCGTGGCGGCTGCGCCGGCCCCCAGGACAAGCAGCAGGGGCACCAGCATGTTGCGGCGCAGCCAGCGTGCGAAGGTCTTCATTGCTCGGTGCCTCCCATGTACGAATTGGCTAGGCCGACCGCGAGCTGTTCCGAAGTTTTGAGGTTCATTTCTTCCAGTCCACGAAGGTAGGGCTTACGACGATGTTCGGCGACACCATCAGGCCGCCCGGCGTGACGTGAACACCAAGCGAGCCGGACACCGGCAGGCCGCCGATGTTGTGCATGCGGTAGCTCGTGCCGCCGTAGTAGTAGGGGCCGCTCGCGCAGCCGCCCAGGGCGGCCAGCAGCAGCGGCAGGATGGCGAGGCGAAGCGTTTTCATCTGTACCCCCTCGGCCGCTACACGTCGGCCTGTTGTTGGTCGGGTTGCCAGCCGGCCATGTTCACCTTGGCCGTGCCGAAGCCGATTTCGCGCAGCAGCTTCAAGGCCGTGCCCGGCTCAACGAACAGGCGCGGCTTGCGGTCGGAGTAGCGCACCAGCACCACGCGCCCGCCCGAGCGGGAATCGGCCACGAGGTAGAAGCCTTTCCCGTGCGCTTCGAGCGTGACGGCGGCAAGGCCGCCCGTCTCGTGCGTGGCGCGGAGCTGTTCAAGGGTCATGCTGTGCATGTTCATCGCGTGGCCCTCACTCGTCCGGGGTGACGTGCTCGATGATGAGGTCGTCCAGCTCGGCCGCGAAGGTGTGCGCGCGGCCATCGGCCGCGCTCGCCGCTGCCAGCTCCCAGGCCAGCGGGCCGGCGCTCGGGCTGTTCAAGTTGTCCTCGATCACGCCCAGGCATTCCAGCTTGTGCATGCCGGCGTCCAGCTCCGGCTTGGCGTGCTCGGCGATGAAGTCGGCGAACTTGCCAGCGCCTGCCGGCGTGAAGTCGTGGATTTGCTGATAGGTGTCCATCGGTGTTCCTCCTGGTGGTTAGCGACGGGACACGGACACGTCCGCGTCCTCGGGGATGTCGAACTTCGAGAAGGCCGCCGCGCGGGCGGATTCCTCGGTCGTTTCATGGACGGTGCCGAGATAGCGGCCGTCCGCGTACACGTTCCATTCCTTCATTGCGTTGCCCTTTCGTTGGTGACGGAAGCATCGAAGCCTGGCGGCGTATCTGTCGCCAAGCCTCGATGCGGGTTCTTGCCCGCGAAGTAGTCGGGCCGCGCCTCCAGCTCGCGGGCGATCAGCTCGTCGGCGAACAAGGGCGCGGCCTTCTCGACGCGGCGCGCGAGATTGCGGCGGCGTGCCTGCGCCTTGCGCTCGTCGCTCCAGCGGCGGATTTCGGCCGGCTGCGGGAAGTCAACGCACACGGCATAGCCGGTGCCGGGCTTCCAAAGATCGGCCACCACGGGCGGGCACTGGTCGCCGGCCGGAACCTCGGCCGCCGCCAGTTCCAGCGGGCCAGGGCAGGGCTTGTGCGGCAGGCTCCAGCGTAGCGAGTAGCGCCACAAGCCGGCCGGCTTCCTGGTCGTGGTGGACGCGGCCCGCATCATTCGGCCCGCAGCTCGTCAAACCAGCCGGACGCCACGCGCTGGCACTCGCTCACGCTCTCGGCTTCGCCGATAGGGTCGTCCATGTCCTCGGACGCGGCGAGGGTGAAAATCTCGGCCTCGGCGTCGTACTGCGCCCAGGCTTCGCGGCCCAGGTCGCGGTCGGCCAGGACAAGGAAGGGGCGGCCGTTGTGCTTGCTCATGGTCGCCACCTTAGAAGCCCTGCTTCGTCAGCTCGGCGGTCATCGTCTTGGCGACGATGCCGGCCTGTTCGTCGGACAGCGTGCCAGTGATGGCTTGCAGCGCCTGCGCTGCGGCCATCGCCTTGGCGAAGTCGGCGCGCAGCTCGCGCACGGCCTTGGCCTCGCCCGACTCGGCGAAGCGGCGGTAAATGTTGGCCCACTCGCCCCAGGTCGGGGTCATGTCGATGGTTCGCATGGGTAGCTCCTTATCGGCTGGTTTGGCGATCACGTTTAACCGTTCTCGATGTCCAAACTATACCATATTGGCAAATAAAAAAGGGGAAACGTGGAACGAAAGGGCAAAATTTTTTTGCCCTGTCTTGGTGACGCGGCCGAGCTGGCCAGGAGCTGCGGCCGTCACCATGTCGCGGTCAGGCGTACCACGTCACGGGGCGCGGCGTGCCGTCCCACTTCGACAGCTCGCCCAGGGTGTGCCAGCCGGTCGCGCGACGGGTCTTTTCCTTCGTGCCCTGGACGTACTGGCCGGGCTTCGGCGTGCTCTTGCCGCTCATGCTGCCCGGCGCGCTCTCGGTGCGCTCGGCCTCCAGCTCGCGCACCGTTGCCGAGCGGCTGGACGGCACGCGCACCACTTCGTAGAACGTGACGTTCGTCTGTTCGTAGCCCCACACGGAATAAACGATGTCGCCCACGGCCAGCCCGTGCCCTGCCTGCTGCCGCTCGCGCTTGCGCGTCTCGATGCCTTCCTCGTACTCAACGAACGACGCCAGCGAGCGGTCGCGGGCCTCGGCGCTGCCGAAGGCCAGGAAGCGCGCCGGCTTCGACTGGCGGCCCTTGTAGGCCAGCAGCGCGGGGCCGCGCTTGCTCTCGTAGCAGTAGGCCACCACGGCGGCGGCGGGAAATTCGCGGGTTTCGGCGTTCTCGGGGATGAATCGGGCCATGTTGTGCGCTCCTGGTCGTTTCGGGTTGTGGGTGCCCTCGGCGGGCACCCTGCGGGCTTAGTCTTCGTTCGGCAGGCCGATGGTGATAACCGGCTCGCCGGCATCGCCGGGGCCGATGTGCATCGCCAGGGCCACGCGGCGCGGCCGGATGCCTCGGCCCTGCACCGGCACGCGGTACAGCTCGAACACGCGGCGGGGTTGATCGCCACGCACGCGGGCGGCCAGTCGGGCCATGTAAACCACGTCCCAAAGGCGGCCGGCTTCGTCCTGGATCGTGGCCTTGCGCTTGTCGGTTTCGGCCGTCCACTCGACGCAATCGGCCCAGGCCGCGCGGGTGATGGCGACGGGCACCGTAAAGCCGGCCTCGCGGGCTGTCTCGCTCACGTCGATCAGGTCGCCGTCCTCGATGAGCTGCGCGCGGGTGTGCGTGTGGATCACGTCGGATGCCTGGAAAAGTTCGTTCATGGTGTGTGCTCCTGGTCGTGCTGTTAGGCGGTTTGGTGGGCGTTGCAGGCGATGCCCTCGCGGCGGCAATAGGCCACGATGTTCGCGCGCTCGGCGAGGCGGTCTTTGCCCTGGCCGAAGGTGAGAACGTCCATCGCGTCGGCGACGTGCGGGGCCATCCACTTGATGGCGGCGCGGCCGTTGTCGCGGATCAGTCGGCGGGCTTGGCGGTACTCGGTGCGGGTCATGGTGTTGGCTCTCCAGTGCAAGACAGATTCAGCGTGCGATCAGACGATGTAGGCGGGCAGGGCGGCGTCGGGGTTGATCGGCCCGGCCAGCAGCTCGCCGCTGTGGTCGTCGTAGATTTCGATCCAGTAGCCCCCATGCCAGTACGCACGGGCCAGCTCGCGCGCCTGCTTGCGGCTCTCGGCGATGCCGTAGTCGTGCAGGTTTCCGCGCTCGTATCCGGTGCGTTCCTCGGGGTTCGTCGTGCTAGCCTCCACACGGAACCGGGGCACGTCGGCGACGGCCTTGACGCTGTACCCGCAATCGCAGGAAGTCCGGGATTCATCGCGCGCCCAACTTCCGGCCGCATAACCGATCCCGACAGGGGCCACGCCCCCGCACTTCTTGCACACGTAGCCCGGCAGGTTTTCAGGCTGTTCAACCTCTGCTCTGCTAGATGCTTGAGCCGGCTTTTCAAACTGAACTTGTTGGTGAGTCATGTCGCATTTCTCCTGTGGTGTTGAACCTTGCTCCGCTGAGTGCCTTTCGCCGTGATTGCCCGTAGGTGGGCCGGACAG
>JAIOJU010000125.1 GCA_019911765.1 Thiobacillus sp. | reverse complement strand
TCCGGGGTGATGTCAGCCAGTTCACCTGCCAGGTTGAGCCGGGTTGCATCCCAGTCCAGGGTCATGACCCAGATGTTTTTGTCGGCGTCCGCCATCACCACAATGCGGCAGGGCAGGAATACCGCGATTTCCGGAACGGCTCGCAACAGGTCGCGTGCCAGGGCGATGTCGCAGAAGCTGAGGATTTCAACACGCGGCGCGGTGGTGTCGTTCAATATCGCCTGGAAGTCCTTCGAGATCGGGTTGCTGCCAATGAATTTCAGGTTGAGCCTGTTGGCACGCAGCTTGATCGAATCGATGACCTCGTCGAACGATATGCCGGGCCTGGCCTTGTATTTGACGGCGAAATAATTCATCGCCTCGCGCGCATCCATCTGCATCATGTTGTCCATCATGGGCATGGCCATCCGCAGCCAGCGTGTCCGCTCTTCAGGCGTGAGAACGCGGTTCATCTGGTAATCGCGATACGGTGGCGGCGGAGCCTGCTGCACCAGCAGTGGGCCATAAGGCGTTGGCGTGGTCTTGATCCAGCTTTGTCCGGGCGCCTCAACCGGCCGGGCCGCAGGTGCAACAGCGGATGACTCCGCGGCGAGCAGCGGGAGACTGACAATCCAGACGAGGGCAATCGAAACGAGATGTGTCATGACCGGTCTCCTGTGGTGCAATCTTTTCATCCTACGCGCCACATTGCATGCGTCAAACGGATCTCAGGCATGAGCGCGAAAGACGTTTTCCAGCGCGGCCAGTTCGGTGGCGGCACAGGCAAAATCTTCATCCTTCAGGCAGGCCTCGATACGGGCGGCGCCTTCGTGGAAAACGGTGGCCATGACGCTGGCGGCCGCGCCTTTCAGGGCGTGCGCTTCCTTGCGACAGGTCTCGATATCGTGTTGTTCGATGCCATTTCTCAGCACGTCCAGGCTGGCCTGGGTGGTGCTGCTGAACATGGCGGCCAGTTCCTCCACCAGCGCCAGATTGTCAGGGTAGCGCGCATGCAGGGCGGACAGGTTGAGCAAGGACGCACGGACCGGAGCGGAATGGGGGACGTGCAGCCATTGTTCCAGCGCGGTCGCCAGCGCTTCTTCGGTGTAGGGCTTGCTCAGATAGTCGCTTGCGCCCGCGGCCAGACAGTCTTCGCGGAAACCGGCATTGGCGTTGGCGGTGAGGGCGATGACCGGAATATGACAGGCGTCGCCCGGCAGCTGGCGAATCCGCCGGGTGGCTTCCAGTCCGTCCATTTCCGGCATTTGCCAATCCATCAATACCAGATCGAAGGCCTGGGTTTCCAGCAGGCTCAATGCCTGCATCCCGCTGTCTGCAAGCGTGTATTGCAAGCCTATCTCGCCCAATTGATGCGCCAGCACTTTCTGGTTCACCGGATGGTCTTCCACGACCAGAATATGCCCGTGCAGCTGCTTGATGGCGGGTGTGGGCAGATCGACCAGGGGCAGGGTGGTAGGCGAAAGCAGCAGCATCAGGGTGAAGCTGCTGCCCTGATCGGGGACGCTCTCGACGGTGAGTCGCCCGCCCATCAGTCCGGCCAGCTGGTGACTGACCGCGAGTCCCAGCCCGGTTCCGCCATAGCGGCGCGTGGTGGATGAATCGGCCTGCGAGAAGGCCTGGAACAGTCGCTTTTGCGTTTCGCGGCTCATGCCGATGCCCGTGTCGCGTACCTTGAAGCGGCAGCCGATTTCATCCTTGACGGTTTCGAATGCCACGCTCAGCTCGACCTCACCCTGGTGGGTGAACTTGATGGCATTGTCGACCAGATTGAGCAGGATCTGGCGGATGCGGGTGGGGTCGCCCAGCAGTGCAGCAGGGGGGTGCTCAGGCAGGCTCAGGGTGAGTTGGATGTTCTTTTCCAGTGCGCGTGCCTGGAACAGCGCAATGACCCCCTGCATCAGGTCGACAGGCGAGAAGGCCACGGCTTCGATCGTCAGTTTCCCGGCCTCGATTTTCGAGAAGTCGAGAATGTCGTTGATGATGTGGAGCAGGCTTTCCGCCGAACTCTTCAGCGTGGAAACGTATTCGCGCTGCTGTCCGTCCAGCGGCGTTTTCAGCAGCAGCCCGCTCATGCCCAGAATGCCATGCATCGGGGTGCGGATTTCATGGCTGACGTTGGCGACGAATTCGGTTTTGGCGTGGGCCATTTTCATGGCAGCGTCCCGTGCCGCCTCCTTGGCAGCTTCGGTGGCCCGGCGCGCGGAGACGTCACGCATGATGGCCTGAATCACGGGCTTGCCTTCCAGTTGCATCGCGTGCATGGCGATTTCGGCCGAGAACACGGAGCCATCCTGACGCACGCCTTCCCAGTCCATGACGGCATGCCCCTGGTTGCGTGCCTTTCCTATCCATTGCATGGCATGTTCCATGGCATCCATGCCATTCGCCTGTATGGGGGTGCCGAGTTGCGGAATGGGCGTGCCCAGAAAAGTGGCGACCGAGTCCATGCCAAACAGTGACAGGGTCGCCGGGTTGCAATCGGTAAAGCCGTTGTCGTCGAGGATGACAACGGCATCGGAATTGGTTTCGAACAGGGTCTGGTATTTCTGGCGCTCGGTCTCCAGTTGCCGCGTCTGGGTCAGCATGCGGCGGCTCACCAGTACGGCAACCAATGAGGCCAGCAGCGTGGCGACAATGCCCAGCACCAGCATCAGGTTGCGGGTGGCCTGATACGCGACAAAGGTATTGCCGAGCGCGGTTTCGTTATCCTCGCGCTGCAGCCTGTTCATCCTGTTGAGCGATTCCATCAGTTCGTTTTGCAGGGGAATCGCCTCTTCCTGCAATATCTTGAGTGCGCTGTAGTTGTTTTCGTCGAGGGCCTGCTGGATCACGTTGAACATGATCGGCTGATTGAAGGCGGTGAGGACGTCGAGTTCACGCATCAGCACTTTTTCTTCCGGCGTGTCGAGCATGGTGCCGAGCCGCTGGCGGTCCTTGGAATAGCGTTCGCCATATTCCTGGAACTGCAGGAAGAGGGTGTCCTTTTCCCAGGGGTCGTTGGTGACCACGATGTTGTGCATCAACATCTGCCGGTCGCGGATGGAGTCGCGCATCTGCGAAGCCAGGCGGGTTTTGACGTTGTTCTTCGAGACCACGTTTTCCAGTTCGGAGTTGATCTGCGCCATCTGGGTGACCCCCATTCCGATGACCGCCAGCATCAGCAACAGGGAGACGGTGAAACCGAACCCCACATTGAATAACAGGCCGCGCAGTGGTGAGGGTGCCATCGGGACTTACTCGCGCCGGAAGGCAACGACGTGGTCGACTGCCAGTTTGATGCCGATTTTTTCGCCGATGGCGTGATCGTGGTGCGACGGGACCAGCGACAGGGCGCGCTGTCCGCTGGGCAGCTTGAGGGTGTAGAGGAATTCAGCGCCGCGAAAGGCCTTGTTCTCGACTTCGGCCAGCAGCAGGCTGTCGTCGTCGTGGACGATGTCGTCCGGCCGCAACAGCACATCGACCTGGCAGCTGCGCTCGCATTCGTTGCAACCACTGGCATCGCACTCGACCGGAATATGGCCGCTCAATACGCCAAGCTCGATTTCCACCTGATGGTCATTGATGACTTCACCGGTGACCAGGGCGCCCTGGCCGACGAAATCGGCAACGAAGCGGTTGGCTGGTTCGTGATACAGCTTGTAGGGCGTGTCCCACTGTTGAATCCGGCCTTCGTGCATGACGCCGACCCAGTCGGCCAGCGCAAAGGCTTCGTTCTGGTCGTGGGTGACGATGAGCGCGGTGGTGGCCTCGCGCTTGAGGATGTCGCGCACCTCGAGCGACAGGCGCTCGCGCAATTCAACGTCGAGGTTGGAGAACGGTTCATCCATCAGGATCAGGCGTGGACGCGGCGCCAGTGCGCGTGCCAGCGCCACGCGTTGTTGCTGGCCACCGGAGAGCTGGTGCGGATACTGATCGGCATGCGCCGCGAGCCCGACCAGCTGCAGCAACTCGCCGACACGTGTCTCCCGGGCAGAGCGGGACGCGCCGCGCAGGCCAAAGCCGATATTGGCTGCGACAGTCAGGTGCGGGAACAGGGCGTAATCCTGGAACACCATGCCGACGCGCCGCTTTTCGGCCGCCAGCATCCAGTCGGGCTGGCTGACGACTTCGCCGCCGATGCGGATTTCGCCGCGCTGGATGGACTCGAATCCGGAAATGCAGCGCAGGGCAGTGGTCTTGCCGCAACCCGAGGGTCCGAGCAGGCAGCCGATCGCCCCCTCGGGCAGGGTGAAGCTGAGGTCGGCAATGATTGTTCGGGCACCGTACGACTGTGAAACCGAATCGAGGATCAGTTCAGCCATTCAGTTCCACCATGGGGACTCAGCCATGAGAATGCGCTCCGCGCCAGTTCAGGAGAATGATGGGAATGATACCGGCAATGACGATGGCGAGCGAAGGCAGGGCAGCGCGCTCCCATTCGCCTTCCGAGGTCATTTCAAACACGCGTACCGCCAGCGTGTCCCAGCCGAATGGGCGTGTCATCAGGGTGATCGGCATTTCCTTCATGATGTCGACAAACACCAGCGCGGCGGCAGTCAGCAGGCTGGCGCGCAGCATCGGCAGATGCACGCGAGTGAGCAGACCGGCTGAACCGGTGCCCAGGTTGCGCGCGGCTTCGTCGACGTTGCGCGTGATGCGGTGCAGGCCGCTGTCGATGGGGCCGAAGCCTACCGCAAGAAAACGCACCAGATAGGCCAGCAGCATCACCAGCAGCGTGCCTTTGAGAATCTCATATCCTTCAAAACCGAACCAGGCGCGGCCGCTATCGATCAGCCAGTTGTCGAGCCAGGCCACCGGGATGAACAGCCCCACCGCCAGCACCGCGCCCGGGAAGGCGTAGCCGATGGTGGCCAGGCGTTGTGTCCACATCATGGTGTTGCCCGGGCGGCGTCGCCCGGCATAGGCCAGCAACAGCGCAACCGTCACGACCATCAGTGCACCCATGCCGGCCAGCAGCAGCGAATGCAAGGCAAACGCCCAGTAACGGCGGTCGAGGTCGTCGGCGATGACGTCGCGCGCCCACAGGGCAAGCTGGGCCACAGGAATGATGAAGGCGATGGCCAATACGGTGCTGGCATAGAGCAGGGCCAGCCCGGACAGCATCGGTGAAAGCCGGATGCGGCGCGAAGTGGCGCTGCGGCCGACTGCGCCATAACGCATCTTCATGCGCGAGCGCTGCTCGAATACCACGGCGACCAGGACAAACAGAATCAGGATCGAGGCGAGCTGTGCGGCAGCAGGCAGGGAAAACAGGCTGTACCACGCCTTGTAGATGGCGGTGGTGAAGGTGTCGTAGTTGAAGATTGCCATGGTGCCGAAATCGGCCAGCGTTTCCATCAGCGCCAGCATCAGGCCGGTGGCGATCCAGGGCCGCGCCATCGGCAGCGCTACGCGGAAAAAGCCCTGGGTGCGGGAGAGCCCGAGCGACTGTGCGGCTTCCAGCGCGATCGCGCCCTGGGTGGCGAATGCGTTCCTGGCGATCAGGTAAACGTAGGGATAAAGCGCCAGCGACATCACCAGAATGACGCCGCCGCGCGAGCGGATTTCAGGCAGCTTCATCGGGCCAAACGCCTCGCGTAGCGCGGTTTGCAGCGGGCCGGTGAAATCCAGCAGGCCGATCGCAACGAACGCCGTGACGTAGGCCGGCAACGCCAGTGGCAGCAGCAGCGCCCAGTTGAACAGGCGCCGCCCGGGAAAATCGCACATTGCCACCAGCCAGGCCAGCGAGACGCCCAGCGTGCTGACGCCGAGTCCCACACCCAGCACCAGCCAGATGGTGTTGCCGACCAGTTCGGGCAGCACGAACTCGGTCAGGTGTGCGAGCGTGTCGCCTTCGGTATGGGCAAAGGAGGAGAAGGTCACCGCGACGGGTACCAGCACCAGCGCGGCAACCAGCAGGGCGAACAGCATCCAGCCGCTGGGGCGGGGCCAAACAAAAACGCCCGCTGAGGGCGTTTTTGAGCGTGAAGCAGGATTAAGCGGTGCCATGGATCATGTCATTGATGAATCGTCTTATTTGTAGCCTGCACGGTCCATCAATTTTACGGCCTTGACCTGCAGGCTGCCAGCCTCTTTTACGTTGATCAGGTTTTGCTTGAAGGCACCCCAGGCCGCCACGGTCTTGTCAGCCGCGATTTTTGGGTTGGCCGGATATTCCAGGTTGACGTCGGCGTACAGATTCTGTGCCTTGTCGGAGGATAGCCACTCGATCAGCTTCTGCGCGCCCGCCGGGTTTTTTGCATGGCGCGTGACGCCAGCGCCCGAAACGTTGACGTGCACGCCGGCTGCCTTGTTCTTCAGCGCCTGATTCGGCCAGAAAATACCGAGCGGCAGCTTGGGGGTTTTCTCCATCAGGCGGCCAAAGTAATACGTATTGACCAGGGTGACATCGCACTGCCCGGCGGCCACGGCTTCCATCGCCTTGGTGTCGTCGGGGAAGGGCGAGGTGGCCAGGTTGGCAACCCAGCCGCGCACCATGTCTTCGGTTTTGTCTTCACCGTATTCGGTGATCATCATCGCTACCAGGCTCTGGTTGTAGACCTTTTTCGAGGTGCGCAGGCAGAGGCGGCCTTTCCATTTCGGACTGGCCAGGTCTTCGTAGGTGGACAGGTCGGCGGGCTTCACCTTGCCGGTGTTGTAGACCAGGGTGCGGGCGCGCACCGACAGGCCGAACCATTCATTGCCGGGGTCACGCAGGTGGGCGGGGATGTTGGCGAGCAGGGTTTTCGACTGGATCGGCCGCAGCAGGTCTTCTTCCGATGCCTGCCACAGGTTGCCGGCATCGACCGTCAGCAGCATGTCTGCCGGGGTGTTCTTGCCTTCGGCTTTCAGGCGCGCCATCAGTGGGCCTTCCTTGTCGGTGATGAACTTGATCTGCACGCCCGTGTCGCGGGTATAGGCATCGAACAGCGGCTTGATGAGTTGTTCGTTGCGTGCGGAATAGACCACGATTTCCTCGGCCATGGCAGGCAGGGAAGCGAGGGCAAGCGTGAAAACGGACAGCAACCGGATGGGTTTCATGTGCGGATCCCTGACAAGATTGAATATCCGTAATCGTACTTAAAACGAGAACCATTATCAATAACAATTATAAAAAATATTTTATGAGGGGGCCTGTTATGGCGTGTCGAACTGGATCAGGAGCCGCAGTTCGCCCTCGAACAGCGCATCGAGATGAAGCGTGCCAGGGCGTTCCTCAAGCATCAGCCCGGGCTGTGCGGGTGGCGTCATGTCAATCAGCGTCAACAGGTACGCCGGGTAGTCAATGTCCAGGCTCACCCGCATCGGGTAATACCCATCCAGGAATTTGCGCATGTAGGGGCCGCTGCTCAGGTTGAAGTAGCCATTGCCCGTGTTGCGCAGCGCCCGGGTTAGTGCCGAGAGACACAGGCGTGCCCCCGGTTCGATATTCAGCAGTTGTACGCTGGGGCCCTCGACCCAGGCCTGTTCGATGCGGCTGGCGGACACCACTTTGAGATCGCGTACATAGTTTTCACGGAAGGTGATCTGCAAATTCGGCACGGCATCGAGGTTGTCGTGACATTGTGTCAGGCTGACCCAGCCGGACTTCAGGCTGTCGGCGTCGATGC
>JAIOJU010000124.1 GCA_019911765.1 Thiobacillus sp. | reverse complement strand
TTTTTCATCCTGGTCACCTTAATGGCCATGATGGCCTTGGGCGCTGGGCTCCGCGCTGTCATTGCCTTGCTGCGCGTCGCGCAGATAGGTCAGCCAGCCGCCGATCTCGCCGACACGATCGTTGGTTGCGCGCCAATCCTGCAGCGGTTCATCGCGCCAGGTCTGGTAATGCTTGAATGGAGAAATGACCAGCATCCCGGATGGCATGGCTTCGGCAGCCTGAGCAACCGGCACCCAGAGCGTCCATGCCCACGCGCCCAACAGGAATGCGTGGGTAAACGACGCCGTACGACGTAAGACAGTATTCAACATGGTAATCCTCGCAAACCTCGCGGCAGCAGGCCGCGCTTGGAATCGGATCAGCGCCAAACGGGCGCGGAATGAATTCAGGCGAGGGAGAATCTGGGTGGCCGCTCGGGGCCGTCTGGAATAAAACCGCTGAACGGTACGGAAAGCTCCGACGTAAAACGATCCGCGGCCGGAATCAACGCCGGTGTCGTGATGGCCGGGGCCGGCAACACCGAAGCCAGCGCGCACACCGCGCAGTGCGTGCAATTGTGTTGCGTGACGGGCGCATCCTGCTGCGGTTGCTGTTCGTGACAGGCCGCCATCATTTCATCAGCGGCCGCCACCCGTTCCTGCGGGGCCGGATGCGCAGACACGCAACCCAGCATGCCGGCAGACGCAAATGTCTGCAACGGCAGAATCAGCATCAACAGCATCAGCAGGAATCGGTTAGATGAGCGTCGCACGCAGGCAGTGTAATCAGAAAACGGGGGCTACCCAAATGACCCGACCGAAGCACACAGGTTCCCAGTCAAGCAGCAGCGCATCAAGAGCGGCGCTTGCGCGGCTCGTAATGCACCACGGCCCGCATGATTTCCGAATAAGGGAATTGGCTGCTGTCGCCGAAACGTTCATTGGCCAGCAACACCGTGGCGGCAATATTGGCGGTGGCATCGCCCTGTCCATCCAGTGCCAGCGCCAGGCCCCGAACGCCCCCACACTGCGCACGGATTTCCTTGCCAAAGGGCCAGGGTGCATCGGGGCTGGTCTTCAATGCGAACTGCGCATTCTCGTGCAGCGCATCATAAAACGTCAGGCAATATTCGCGCACTGCCGTATCGCCACAGGCAATCACCTCGCGCTCGGCCAGATTGATCTTGCGTGAACGGTCGCACACGACACAGCGCGACAGCAAGGCCCGTTCGAAGGGACAGCTGTTTTCGATGTAGGTCTGCCTGGCGAGTTTGTAGGCAGCTTCGTTGTATTCAGCCATGAGGCATCATCATACCGCTTGATTCGGCAACGATTTACCAATCGTCTCCGGTCAGCCGGGTATCCAGTTCACGTTCGGCCAGAAGCGTGTCCTGCGCGGTGATTTCATCCTCGGCGAAGATCATTTTGTATTTGTCGCCGGTTTTGGGATCGAGCGTTTTGCGCAACGCATTGGTTTGCGCCTTGGCTTCCTTGAAGGAGGGCCACTCGCCCTGCTTTTCCAGTACCTTGAACATTCCCATACGAAAAACGTAGTAAGGCATGATGACTCCCTAGCTCAGCTTGCCGTGGCACTGCTTGTATTTCTTGCCGGACCCACACGGGCAGGGATCGTTGCGGCCAACCTTGGGATAGCCCTCTGCCGATGAAACAGCAGCCTCAGCCTCGGCAAAGTCCTGTGCCTCATTGTATTCAGCATGCTGGTATTGCACGTTCGACGGCTCGCCATGCAAATCGACTGCCGCCACGTCTTCAGGCTGACGCACCTGCACCGTGGTGGTGATCTGGGTGACTTCGGTCTTGATCGCAGTCAGCATGCCGGAGAACAGTTCAAATGCTTCGCGCTTGTATTCCTGCTTGGGCTGCTTCTGCGCATAACCACGCAAGTGAATGCCCTGGCGCAGATGGTCGAGTGCCGACAGGTGCTCGCGCCAGTGCGTGTCCATGCTTTGCAGCATCACCGCGCGCTCGAACTGGCGCATGCCCTCGGCGCCGACCAGCGCTTCCTTTTCCTGATGAAGCGCATCGGCCGCTTCCAGGATTTTCTTGCGCAGGCCATCCTCGTTCAGCGTCTTGTCCTCATCCAGCCATTGCTGCAGGGGAAGATCAATCGTGAATTGCGCAGCCAGCGCTTTTTCCAGACCGGCCACATCCCACTGCTCATCCATGCTGCCCGGCACGATGTACTGATTGAACGTATCGTTCATCACATCGATACGCATGGCGCGGATGGTGTCGCCAATATCCTCGCTGGCCAGCAGTTCGTTGCGCTGTTCGTAGATCACCTTGCGCTGGTCGTTCGAGACATCGTCGTATTCAAGCAGCTGTTTGCGGATATCGAAGTTGCGCTGTTCGACCTTGCGCTGTGCATTTTCAATCGCACGCGTCACCCACGGATGCTCGATCGCCTCGCCTTCCGGCATCTTCAGACGGTCCATGATCGCAGCCACACGGTCGGAAGCAAAAATGCGCAGCAGCGGATCTTCCAGCGACAGGAAGAAGCGGCTGGAGCCCGGATCGCCCTGGCGACCGGAACGGCCACGCAGCTGGTTGTCGACACGACGCGATTCGTGACGTTCGGTGCCGATGATATGCAGGCCGCCCGCTGCCAGCACGGAATCGTGGCGCAGCTGCCAGGGTGCCTTGATCGCATCACGCCGGCTGACTTTATCGCCGTCGGACAGCGTTTCGTCGCTGGCGATGGCATCCAGCTCTTTCTGGATGCTGCCGCCGAGCACGATGTCGGTGCCACGGCCGGCCATGTTGGTGGCGATGGTGATCCCGCCCGGCATGCCCGCCTGCGCGATCACCTCGGCCTCGCGCTCATGCTGCTTGGCGTTCAGCACGTTGTGCGGCAGGCCGGCTTTCTTCAGTTCGGCCGACAGCATTTCGTTGGCTTCGATCGAGGTGGTGCCCACCAGCACCGGCTGGCCCTTGGCATTGCGCTCGCGGATGTCGTTGATCACCGCCTGGTCGCGCTCGCGCCCGGTTCGGTAGACCTGGTCCTGCTCGTCCTTGCGGATCATCGGACGGTGCGTCGGGATGACCACGGTTTCCAGCCCGTAAATGCTGTGGAACTCGAATGCCTCGGTATCGGCCGTGCCGGTCATGCCGGACAGCTTCTGATACATGCGGAAATAATTCTGGAAGGTGATCGAGGCGAGCGTCTGGTTTTCCTTCTGGATCGCCACGCCTTCCTTGGCCTCCACCGCCTGATGCAGGCCTTCCGACCAGCGGCGCCCACTCATCAGGCGGCCGGTGAATTCATCGACAATGACCACTTCGTTGTTTTGCACCACGTAGTGCTGGTCGCGGAAATACAAGGCATGGGCGCGCAATGCCGCATAGACATGATGCATCAGCATGATGTTGGAGGCGTCGTACAGGCTGCCGCCGGGCTGCAGCAGTCCCATTTCGGTAAGGATTTCCTCGACCCGCTCGTGTCCGGATTCGGACAGCAGCACCTGGCGCGATTTTTCGTCGACCGAGTAATCGCCGTCAGACTCGTCGTCCTGTTGCCGGACCAGTCGCGCCGGCACTTCGTTCATTTGCTGGTACAGCGCAGTGTTCTCTTCTGACTGGCCGGAAATGATCAGCGGGGTACGCGCCTCGTCAATCAGGATCGAGTCGACTTCATCGATGATGCTGTAGGCCAGCGGACGCTGCACCTTCTCGCTCATCTGGTAGACCATGTTGTCGCGCAGATAATCGAAACCGTATTCGTTGTTGGTGCCGTAGGTGATGTCGGCGGCATACGCGGCCTGCTTTTCGGCATGCGGCATCTGCGACAGGTTCACGCCGGTGGTCAGGCCGAGGAAACCATACAGCCGGCCCATCGATTCCGCATCGCGGCTGGCCAGGTAATCGTTCACCGTCACCACATGCACGCCTTTGCCGGTCAGTGCATTCAGGTACGCAGGCAAGGTCGACATCAGCGTCTTGCCTTCGCCGGTGCGCATCTCGGCGATCTTGCCGTCATGCAGTACCATGCCGCCCACCATCTGCACGTCGAAGTGGCGCATGCCAAGCACCCGCTTGGAGGCTTCGCGCACGACCGCAAACGCTTCGGGCAACAGCTTGTCGAGCGATTCGCCGCTTTCCAGTCGCGATCTGAATTCGGCGGTCTTGGCGGCCACCTCGGCATCGGTCAATGCCTCCATCGCCGGTTCAAGCGCGTTGATCGCTTTGACCTTTTGCAGGTATTGTTTGACCAGTCGATCATTGCGACTGCCGAAGACTTTTTTGAAAATGGATTGCAGCATGAGGAATCCGAAATGCCCGCAGGACGCGGTAAACCCGTGGATTTTAACATAGCGCCACGGTCTTCCCGTGACCCCGCCGTGACACGCCCATGAGCGCCTCCAGCCTGTCCGATCTGCTCGCCAGCCAGCTCCCGCAGGGCCTCGCCGTGCACGCCAAGGCCCTGCTCGGCACCCAGAGCGTGCTGGACCGCGCCCTGCCTGCCGCCCTGGCCGGGCATGTCCGCGTGATGCAACTGGAAAATGGCGCCTTAAGCCTGGCCTGCGGCAGCGGCGCCATCGCCAGCCGCCTGCGCAACCAGACCGATGCACTGATGGCCAGCCTGGGCAAGCACGGCGTTGCGGTGACGAGCGTGCGCGTCAGCGTCAATCCGGAATTGCTGGCACGCTATGTCCACCCGGTCGAAAAAGCCGGATTGCCGGCCGCCGCGCTGGACGGACTGACACACCTGAATGCCGACATCGAGGACGGCCCGCTGAAAGAGGCATTGAGCCGCCTGCTGCGCCACCACAGCAAGCCCTGACTTACCGGCTACCCCATGCCGGACGGGGCCACTGAACACCCCCGCCCTTCTCAACGCGCATCGCGACGTTCGCGGTCACGTCCCTTGTAGGTCTGACTGGCGGGTTGCCCCGGCAAAGACCGCTCCTTGCCATCCTGCCGATTTTCACCGCGCTGTGGTGCAGCTTCGGAACGGGTTGCGCGTTGCGGTGGCGCATCACCGCTCGCGGGAGAGCGGCCGGTCGGTGGCGTGACCGTTGCAGGCGGAGCGGGGCGCGCCACAGGGCGGGCTTCGCGCCGTTCCGTGACGGGTTCGCGTGTTGCAGTCTGGCTGCGCACCGTCTCCCGTTCGCGCGCCTCGGCCTGGCTGCGTACAGTCACAGGTGGCGGGACCGATCTTTTCACCTCGCCATAACGCGGAGATGGAGGCAGCGGGTCACGCTCCGGCCCGGCCTCCGCGCCAAAAGGCGGCCGCGACATCGTACGGGTCTCCTCGGACCGGCGCATGGGCGGAATCACATAACGGGTCTCCGGCCTGGCCTGGGTACGCACACGCGGCGCCTCGTCCTTCCAGGGCTGCGCCTGTTCCCGCTCGCGTGGCGCCCGTATCGACACCACCGGCCGGGTAAGGATTTCCCGCGGCGGCTGCACCCCTTTGGGCGCACCACCAGACAGGCTCACCCGGGCCGGCTTGACCGGCAGTTCGCCACGCACGGGCGCAAAGTCGGTATGACGGTAACGATTTTCCACCGTGGCACGAACCGGCTCGCGTCCGAACTTGTCGGCCGGCACTGTCAGGATGGCACGCGGCAGCCGGGCATTGTGATAGTGAATGTCGCCCACCTTGATCACGGTGGTTTGCCTGATCACCACGTTGTTGACGATGCGCGGGCCACCCCAGCCGCCCCAGTAGGGATGCCCCCGATAGCGGGGCACCCACCAGGGCAGCACCGGCTCGCCCCAGCTGAGCGCCACCCACCACAACCCGGGCAGGCCCACACTGACGCGCACCGACACATCATGGCCGCGCACCATGAACGCCACCAGCGCGGGGGAATACACCGGCCGGCGCACCACCGGCCCGGGTGCCCAGGCCCAGAAGCCATCGATATACACCCAGCGGCCATAGTGAAAAGGCGCCCAGCCCCACGGTGCATCGTCGACCCAGGTCCATTCGTAGTAGGGGTCCCACACCCACGAGCCGGTGCTGTAGGGCACCCAGTCGGCCCCCACACCATGGGGGATCCACACCGATCCATAGCTCGGCACCACCCGCCAGCGGCCATAGTGATCGAGTTCTTCCGCGCCGTAGATGCCAGGCGGCAGATAACGCGCACTGATGGATTCAGCGCTGCGATCGCTGCGTGCGTCATTCCAGCGATCCCATGCATCAGGCGCCGGTGCAGCGTAAGTGGCCACTTTCACCGGACGGCCTGAGGTGACCACGATGTCTTCCGACGGATAGATGCTGAGCGTGCGCCCATCCGCTGTAATGACCGTGGCCTCGCCACCGCGGCGGGTGATGAAATGGGTGTCCTGATTGTTCACCTCCACCCGGTAATACCCCGGGTTCCTGATCACAAACACCGCATCGGGCGTGCTGACCTCCACGCTATCCCCCACCACCAGGCTGCGCATGTCGAATGACACCAAGCCGCTGGTCAGCTTGAACTGAATGCGATGTTCAGCCAGTTCCAGCAGCGACAACTGGCTGTCTTCGTCCGCACGAATATAGCTCCGGCTGCCAAACTGCACCTCGAAATTGGCGTCCCTGCCGGCATACAGCGCATCGCCCTCAGCCAATGCCAGATTGGGCCGCGCGCGCGCCCAGTCTTCTGCACCCGCTCGCCAGTAGGACACCTCGCCGTCGATAAAACTCAGGCGCGGCGGCGTGGGTGACCAGGCATCGCCTTCATTCGTCGCGGCGACGACGTGGCCCGAAAGGGTGAATAAAAATAGAAAAGAGAACCAGCAGATGCGCTTCAAGCAACTCATATCCCCTCCAATCGGCAAGCAACCCCTGCCACACGCCGACCATGGCGTTAACGAAAACCCTACACCGCTTTATAGCCCGTTACGGAACGGAATGCTGGCCTGATCCCGCATTGAGATGAATCACGCAAGGAAATCCGCGTCGTTGCCATTGCTCTCACGGCCGAATCGGACCCGCATGACGATAGACGTCCAGCCAGGCGTTTGACTCATTGGGGCGACAGGTGTTCTAACAATACTTAGAATGCCGCTTGAAGCATCCGACCAGGTTGTCACGGCTTCCAGCCTGCTGGCAGACAGGGATGACGGTGCCCTTTTTTGAAATGGATTGCCGCATGCAAAATCCGACAGCCCGACGGACCACACGAATCTTCCTGTTGAGCCACATGCGGGCCTACACCAGCCTGCTGGGGCACATTCTCGGCTCGCACCCGGAAATCGACGGCTATTACGAGATGCATCGGTCTTATGCGTTCAGCGCAGACCTGGAACGGCAGATGCGGGCGTACACGGAACGGGAAAGCCTGAAACCGGACAGCCGCTACCTGTTCGACAAGCTGCTGCACAACGACTACACGCTGAACCTGATGCTGCCCGAACTCGGCGACGCGAGGATCCTGCTCGCGCTGCGGCAACCGGAACCGACCCTGAAAAGCATCCTCGGCCTGTTTGCGAAAAAGGACGCCGACGACCTGTATGCCGACCCGGCCGGGGCCACGACCTACTATGTCGAGCGCCTGCACGCGCTCGCCGCGTTCAGCCGGCAACAGCCACAGCGCTATGTCTATTTCGACGCCGAACGGGTGTGCGCCGATACCCGGCGCCTGCTGGACGATCTCGGGTGCTGGCTGCAACTGGAATCACCGCTGACGGAGGATTACCGGCTTTTTCCGCAGACCGGCGTGGCCGGCACAGGCGACTCCTCGCCCGCCATCGCAACCGGACATGTCATCCACCCGGCAGAAGACCGTCACCCCGATACCGCACTCGACCCCGCCCTGCTGCAGCAGGCCGAGCAGGCCTACCAGGCCTGTCGCCAGCTGCTCGTCGCCAACGCGATCAACGCGATCAACGCGTAATCAGCGCATCCCACGCCGCGCGTTCGGCACGATAGTTCACCAGGGCATCGACGATCTGCTGCTTGCGCGCGTCGCGATGCGACGGGCTCTGGATCTGCTGCCAGGCGGGCGATGCATCGCCAAAGTTCGACCGCATGTTGCGCAGGAAAGCGGCCAGCTTGTCCAGCGCAGGCGTGCCCTGCCAGGCGGGCGGTGCCGCCTCGATCCAGCGCTCAAGTTCGGCGATGCGCGTGTTCACGGCACGATGCTTGGCGGCATACAACTCAAGCAGTTCGGCCTCGACACGGTTGACCACCGGTTGCAGCCGTGCCCCGTCGGTCAGCTCCGGCAAGTCGTTTTCCTTCAGCCACGCGACGACGGAAAACAGCATCAGGTCGCCGAAAAACTGGCGCTCGAATTCATCCGAAATGTCGATGGCGGCGTCGGACTGGCGTTCCACGCCGGGGCGAAACTCGGTCTGCATGTCGGCAGACGCGGTGCGGCCGTGCAGCATCGGCAGATTGATCGACGCGAAGCGCGCGCCGATCTCGGCCTGGATCAGCCGGCCCGCCGTGGGGCCGGACATGCGCAGACGCAGGTGGCCGAACGGAATGATGTACCTGAGACCGTCGAAGTCGACGATGTAGTTGCCGGGATAGATCGTCCGCGCGGGCGACAGCGCCATGAACGACCCGGCGTAGTGGAAACCGGTCTTGCGCGTCAGGTGCTCGCCGTAGAAGAAGGCATGCAGGCGATCGGCGAAGCGCTCCAGGCACGCCGTGTGATCGTGCGCGCCCGTGAGCGGACAGCGGTAGTCGTAGTGATCGGCCTGCGCATCGAATCCGAACAGCTTCGCCATGTCGTGATACGCCGCCTCGCCCGGAAGCGGCGCTGTCTCTGCATGGAAGCTGCACGCGCCATGCGGGTCGCGCGCCGCGATCTGCCCGAGGAACGCGGCCACGTCATCGAGGAAATTCGCCGCCATCACCGCAGGCGACACTGGCGGATCGCCCACCAGCTTGCCGGTCAGCATGCGGACGTCGCTGCCGCGGAAAATGCGGTCGATGTAATAAAAGTAGTTGAGCGCCGCCACCTGTTGCTCGCCCGAGTCGGTCTGGCGGTTGATCAAAAAGGACTGGTCGCTGTCCACCAGGTAGTAGAGTGACCGGCTCCGGTCCTGCGTGAGCTGCCGCAGCTTCAGGTAGCAGAGGTTGCGGTTCGCCGCCTGCCCTTTCTGATAAAAGCGTTCCGCCGGCTGGGTCGTGAGCAGCCGCTCGACCTGCCGGCGCTCGGCCTCGGGAATCGCCTGCAGCAACTGGTATTGTTCCGGCAGGTCGAAATGCACGACCTGCAAGCCCCTGCCGCGATATTCCTCGACCAGCGCCCGATGCGCTTCGACATGCTTCGGCTCGCGGCTGTCCTCGGCGACGACCACCGTGATCCTGGCGGTGCGCCCGTCCGCATCCCGCCCGCCGTAGCCATACAGCCGGCACTGCTGGTCGATGCTTTCGAGGCATGCCCGCACATGTGCCGGCCGGTCCGCAACCGGAATGCCGATCAGAAAACGATGCTGCCCTTCCTGTCCGGCTTGTTCGATCAGGCTCTGCTGTTCGCGAAACAGCGATTGATACGCCGCCAGCCATGCTTCGAAGTCCGGTGATGGCACCGCCCACATCTTTTGTTCCACCAGCGGATACAGGCGATCGTAAAGTTCGATCAGCTCGTCATGCGAGATCGCGGCCAGATCGGGTGCATCCGTCAGGAATGACGGATGCTCATCCAGAAGGGTGCGTAATACCGATGGGGTGAAGCGTGACATGGATAGCAAAATCAAAAGACAAGAGCCGAATCGTAGCCGATTGCTGCAGCCTTCGTCGCGCCCGCTAGGACTTCAGCGTCTCCAGCCCGCTGCGAATATGCAGGTCACGCTGCGGGTAGGGAATGACGATGCCGGCGGCCTTGAAGGCGCGCCAGATCGCCAGGTTGATATCCGAACGCACGCTCGCCAGACCGGACTCGGGATCCTGGATCCACACCCGCAGTTCCAGTTCGATGCCGCTGTCGCCAAACGCCATCAAACGCGTGCCGGGTGCCGGCTCGGCGAGCACGCGCGGGTTGGTTTTTGCGGCTTCGAGCAACAGGGCCAGTGCCTGTTCCGGATCGTTGTCGTAGCTGATCGACACCGGAATTTTCAGGCGCACGTTACGGTCACCGAAGCTCCAGTTGATGACCTCGTTGGTGATCAGGGTCTCGTTGGGGATCAGCCGGTCCACCCCGTCGCGGTCCCGCACCACCACGTAGCGGGCGCGCAGTTCCTGCACCCAGCCGAACTTGTCGCCGATGGTGATGACATCACCCGGCCGGATCGAGCGGTCGAACAGCACGATGAATCCGCTGATGAAATTGCTGGCGATACGCTGCAGACCGAAGCCCAGGCCAACGCCCAGCGCGCCGCCGAACACGGTCAGCGCGGTGAGGTCGATGCCGACCGCATCCAGCGCCAGCAGAAATGCCAGCACCAGCAGCAGGAACTTGCTGAGCTTGACCAGCGCCACCTGCATGCCAGGGTTCACATACGCAGCCTGGCTGATGCGGTTCTCGATCAGGCGCGCGATCCATAGCGCCAGCATCCACAGCACCGCCACCGCCAGCACCAGCTTGCCCACCGCCAGCACCGATATCCGCTTCTCGCCCACCTGCATGGCCATGCCGTCGAGGCCATCCAGCACTGCGGGCAGCCAGCCCAGCAGATGCAGCGCGACGACAATCCAGACCGAGGTGGCAATCAGGTTTTCCCAGGCCTTGACCGCCGGGCCGGGGCGGAAGGTCTTGCGCAGGAAATAGACCACCGTGCGAATGGTGGCCAGTGAAATCAGCAAAGGTACCGCCAGATCGAGCAAGCCCACCGGCATGTCTTGATGCTGCAACAGCGCCCGGCCCACCAGCACCCCGATCAGCATGCTGATCGGCAGCAGAATGCGCTGCAAGGTTTTCAGCGCCAGATGCCGCATCGCGTATTCCGTGTTTTGCTCCGTGCGTTCCAGCAGGCCCTGGCTCAGTACGCGATGCACCAGCAGAGCGCCCGCCGCCGCCAGCACCAGCACGCCCACCTCCCACCACACCATGGGATCCTGGACCAGGGTTCGCCAGGTGACCAATACAGCCTGGACGTCAGCGGGAAGGGTAAAGGACATGATGGGTTTCTCTCGATAAGCTTTTCACAACATACCGGACTGCATCCGTAACCACCAACCCCCGTCGAAAGGCAGTCCTGGATGATGGTGTTCGAAACGCGGGCTTCACGCTGCAAATGGAACCGGGCATGATTCGGCAGACAGGACTGCGGCGACGGCAAAAACCAGGCCCGTGCCCTTTACGCAAACCCATCCATCCAGCGGACGATAACCCATGCGACAACACAAACGGCTGATTGCAGTCGTGCTGTTTCTCCTGCTGATGTTTGCGGTATTCGAGCTGTCCGGCTTGCGGGCGCATTTCAGTCTCGGCTTCCTGCAGCAAACCATCCGCGACAACCAGGTCAGCGGGCTGCTGATCTTTGTGCTGGTGTTTGCGCTGGGCAACCTTGTCCAGATTCCCGGCTGGGTATTTCTCGCCGCCGCCGTACTGGCACTGGGCGAACTGTGGGGCGGCGTGGTCACCTATATCGCCGCCTGCCTCTCGTGCACCATCACCTTCTTCACCATCCGCCTGGTGGGTGGCGACGCCTTGAAGAAACTGGATAGCCCGATCGCCATCAACCTGCTGGGCCGCTTGCACGCGCAACCGGTCAAAAGCGTCCTGCTGCTGCGCATGCTGTTCCAGACCGTCCCCGCGCTCAACTACACCCTGGCCATGAGCGGCGTGCGGTTTCGCGACTATTTGATCGGCACGCTGCTGGGCCTGCCGGTTCCGATTGCCCTGTATTGCATGTTTTTCGATTATCTGGCGAAAGCTTTAAAGATTGTTTGAATGGGTTTCAATGGGGAAGAAAAAGGCAAGCACTGGCCGCATCGGGTTTTGCTGGCTGCGTAGCAAGAAATAATCGTGTCTGACCCTATTTATTGTTGCTGGCAATGTGGGCAGCGCGTCATGGTGATCTCTAACGTGGAGCTAACCGGCGACCGGAAGCAAGCGAAGCTTGCTGTAGGGCGTCCGTGTTGAGCGCAGAGTTAGCGATCATTGATTACCTCTGCGAACCTTGGCCAGCGGAGCCACAGCCAACGTGTGCTGATTGACGCAAAAGCGACCAGCATTAAGAATGGCAAGAACTTAAACCAGGCATGTGCAAAGTCGACCAAGGGGCCAGCCAGTGAGGTGAATTGGGGTGCCTCAAAAGCGAGTTGTGGCCAGATTGAGGTGAGAAACTCTAGTGGTAACCAGAAGGCGATAACAAGCAATAGAAAGAAGCCATAAGACAAACAAGTAGCCCCCAGCACAAACAACCAGCGACGCTGAACGTGTTTGCCCGAACGTACGGCAAGAAATAGAGGGAAGAGTAATGGCCACAATGCGATGAGCCATATCACCGCAAAAGTTGCCACCATAAGTGTCCAGTCGGTAAGTGCCATGATCGCTAACGTTTGAATTAAGGGGCCGCCGCTTCGCGGCGGTCCCGCTTGAATGATGGGTTAGGCTTACAAGAGCATCGCATTAGAATGCCCCCATTTTTGGTTGAAACAAGCAACAGTGCAGAAATTTTGAGTAGGATTTCACGGCTCCGAGTCACTGGCTTTGCCGCCTCCGATCATTGAAGCTACCGCACCTAAAATTGAAATTCCTAATCCAATAGGAACTAAGATCAAAGACCCCATAAAGCCGAACCATATTAGATATTGCATTAACCAACTGATGTCGAAACCAAGCAAAACGCAACCTTTGGCTGGGCTAGAGCCAACTGTGCAGCTTGGCATGAAATGCCACAATGCCAAGCCCACAACAATGGCGATAGGGCAAATTGCCGCAACAACTAGACCAAGTTTGACAATGATTCGACGCATGGATCGCCTAACGTTGAAGGTAAGGGGCTGGCCGCAACGTGCCCCACAAATGAGAAGACGCGTGCGAACCACAAGACCCAACCGAAGCCGCTGACGGCCAGTCCCGCTTGACCGCAGTGTTAGGCGCGGCGATCACTTGAGCTTTGCTCCGCAACGCGAACACTGGACTGGATTTAAATCGACGCCACGTTCAGCCCCAAATGAATGTGGGCCAATGTTAGCCCAGCCAGACATTGGAACCTCGCCACAAGCAGGACAGCGATAGAGAGCACGAACAATAAACACAAGGCGAACGACAGAAGCGAAGAACAGAATGAAGGCGAGCAAGAAAAACGCCCACTCTTTTTGTGAAGATTGGTTCGTTACATTGCCAACAGCCAGACCAACACCAACCGATACAGCGAGTAGCAATAGCCAGGGTTTAGCTGCGGCCCATGTTTGTTTTCTCCTCCGTTGGAACTCCTGCACGTTGTCTATGGCTGAGTGCATTTTGGAACGCCTAACGTGTTCGAGTTGAGCGGCACCCCGAAGGGGCGTAAGTCGGGAGCGTAGCGAGCGATGTCCGCTCGAACAAGGCGTTAGGCGCAGATGGCCGTGCATCCACTGAACTGGTTTGAATCACGCTTTCCCCCTCCCTT
>JAIOJU010000012.1 GCA_019911765.1 Thiobacillus sp. | reverse complement strand
TCGACCAGCAACTGGTTCAGGGTCTGTTCGCGTTCATCGTTGCCGCCCCCCAGACCGGCACCACGCTGGCGGCCGACCGCGTCAATTTCGTCGATAAAGATGATGCAGGGCGAGCTTTTCTTGGCCTGCTCGAACATGTCGCGCACGCGCGCGGCGCCCACACCGACAAACATTTCCACGAAGTCGGAGCCCGAAATGCTGAAAAACGGCACTTTTGCCTCACCGGCGATTGAGCGCGCCAGAAGTGTTTTGCCGGTTCCGGGTGGCCCCACCAGCAGCACGCCACGTGGAATCCGCCCGCCCAGTTTCTGGAACCGCGACGGATCTTTCAGGAATTCGACCATTTCTACGACGTCTTCCTTGGCCTCGTCGCAACCAGCCACATCGGCAAAAGTGACAGGCGTGGTGTTTTCGTCAAGCAGGCGCGCCTTGCTTTTTCCGAACGAGAATGCGCCGCCCTTGCCGCCGCCCTGCATCTGGCGCATGAAGAAAATCCAGACACCGATCAGCAGCAGCATGGGGAACCATGAAATGAACAGGCTCATCAGGAAAGAAGGCTGCTCTTCCGGCTTGGCTTCGACCGATACGCCGTTCTTCAGCAAGTCGGACACCATCCACGGATCGCTCGGCGCATAGCTGGTGAAACGCTGTCCATCGCTGCGTTCACCCTTCAGCACATTGCCTTCGATCACCACCTTGGTGATCTGCTGCTGACGCACCTCTTCTATGAACTGCGAATACGGCACCTGTGTCTGGGCAGTACGCTGGGCACCGAACTGGTTGAAGACCGTCATCAGGACGACGGCGATAATCAACCAGACCGCGATGTTCTTGGACAAATTGTTCACACTTACTCCTTGGGTGCTGAATCCAGCACGTTTAAGCTCATTCTAGGCCTTATCCAGCAGGCTTGTCACGGCAGCGCTACGCGCTGCCAATGGGATTCCGTCCCAGTAAATACACTTCGGTACTACGGTCTCGCGAGGCGTCCGGTTTGCGGATCAGAACCTTCTCGAAAGACTGGCGCATCTGCGCCCGAAAATCCTCAAATCCTACCCCCTGAAATACTTTGACGAGAAAAGCACCGTCAGGTTTCAACCAATTCACGGCAAAATCGAGCGCCAATTCACACAATTCGTAATGTCGCGCCTGATCGCGCAGCATGACCCCGCTTATATTGGGGGCCATATCACTTAATACAAGGTCGACCCGCCCTGTTTGCAACTTTCCTTCCAGCCAGGCCAATGCAGCCGGTTCGGTGAAATCCCCCTCCAGACTGTCCACACCCGGCATCGGTGCCATCGGCAGCAAATCGATTGCCAGCACCCTGCCCTGCTGTTTCATTTTCTGCACCGCAACCTGGCACCAGCTGCCTGGGGCCGCCCCCAGATCGACGACCGTCATGCCCGGGCGCAACAAACGCTCGCGTTTGTCGATTTCCAGTAACTTGTAGGCGGCCCGCGAACGATAGCTGTCCTGCTGCGCCTTTTTGACGTAGGGATCCGTCACGTGCTCATGCATCCAGGCACTGCCTGATTTGGTTCGCTTCGCTTTGTCCACCATCTCTATCGGCTACAATCCGCGCTCAGTTTAAGGAAACAGCATGAAAACACTCACGACCGCACATCGGCAGCACCTCAAGGGACTGGCACATAGCCGCCAACCCGTGGTCATGATAGGGAATAATGGGTTAACCCCTGCCGTATTAAAAGAAATCGATCTTGCGCTTGGCGCACATGAACTCATCAAGATCAAGGCAGCCAGCAATGAGCCGGACGCACGCAAGGCCTGGATGGAAGAAATATGCAGCGCTACCGGCGCTACGCCCGTTCAGCAAATCGGCAAGATTCTGGTCATTTATCGTGCGGCTGAAAAGCCGGTGATTGTCCTGCCCAAATAAGCGCTTGTGAATCGGCTTAGCGCGCCAGCCCGGAGCGCCAGACCAGCAACAGACCCAGCGCGCTCTGAATCAGATACAGGATGCTCGAAATGCCATGCCAGCGTGCAAAGCGGTCAGCAAACACGCTTTGCATCACCGCTTGCGGCATGGCCGCATTCTTCAAGCCCTGCATGATGGGCTGAATGCCAAAGTGGCCCGCCAGGATGAGTGCCAGCATCAGCACAACCACCCAGAAAAACAGGGTTTTCAATGCGGCGCCGCCATCCCGCGCAATACGATAGATCAACAGATAGGCCGCTGTGGCCATGCCGGTCCATGCCATCAGATCAAACAACTTGCCGGCCAGCAGGCCCGCCAGTTGTTTGTCGCTCAGGCTGCCAAATAACACCGGTGCGGCAATGTAGCCAATCGCCCACATGCCGCCAATCCACAGGACCAGCGACACACTGGCCAAACCGTCCCAGAACCGCCGCATGTTTATTTGTACAATACGTCCAGCACTTCGTACTGGCGAACGCCGCCAGGCGCTTGCACATCCACACTGTCGCCGGCGTACTTGCCGATCAATGCACGGGCAATCGGCGATGACACGGAAATTTTTCCTTTTTTGATGTCGGCCTCGTCGTCACCGACTATTTGATAGGTCACGGATTCGCCTGAATTGGCATCCTCAAGCTCAACCGTTGCACCAAAGACAATGCGGCCCTCCGCATCCAGCGTAGTCGGGTCGATGATCTGGGCATTCGACAGCTTGCCCTCCAGATCGGCAATCCGGCCTTCGATGAAGCCCTGCTTTTCCTTGGCCGCATCGTATTCGGCATTTTCGGACAGGTCGCCCTGCGCGCGCGCCTCGGCAATCGCCTGGATCACGGCGGGCCGCTCCACGCTTTTCAGATGCTGCAACTCGGCACGCAGCATGTCGGCGCCAACTACGGTAAGTGGATATTTGTTCACAGCCTTGCCTTATTCAGATCAGTGCAGACGCTGATGCAGCGCCTGCAGGGAATACACTTCGAGCTCGGTGCCGTGCTGCATCCCCATGCAGGCAGCTGCCGCACCCGCCAGCGTGGTGAAATACACGACCCGGCGCGACAGGGCTTCGGCTCGAATCGCGTAGGAATCTTTCACCGCCTTCTTGTCTTCGACCACGTTGACGATAAAGTCGATATCGCCGTTCTTGATCATGTCGACAATATGCGGCCGGCCTTCCTTGACCTTGTTCACCACAGCTACCGGAATGCCTGCCGATTCGATCGCCTGGGCAGTGCCGCGCGTGGCAACAAGATTAAAGCCCAGATCGCGCAGCGCCTGTGCGACCTCAATTACGGCCTCACGGTCCGTGGAGCGGACGCTGACAAATGCACGGCCACCCGGCTTCGGCAGTTCGGAGCTTGATGCCAGCTGCGATTTCAGGAATGCCTCGCCAAAACCATTGCCCACGCCCATGACTTCACCGGTGGATTTCATTTCCGGCCCAAGAATGGTGTCAACGCCGGGAAACTTGCGGAACGGGAACACGGCTTCCTTCACCGAAAAATACGGCGGAATGATTTCTTTCTCAAAGCCCTGTGATTTGAGTGAGATCCCGGCCATGGCACGCGCTGCAATCTTGGCCAGCGGTGCGCCAATCGCCTTGGACACGTAGGGCACGGTGCGCGATGCCCGCGGATTCACTTCCAGCACATACACCGTGTCACCCTGGATCGCAAACTGCACGTTCATCAGGCCGACCACTTTCAGCGCTTTGGCCATTGCCACCGTCTGACGGCGCAATTCATCCTGTACGTCTGCCGACAAGCTGTACGGTGGCAGCGAACACGCCGAATCACCCGAGTGCACGCCTGCCTGCTCGATGTGCTGCATGATGCCGCCGATCACCACCTGTTCGCCGTCGGACAAGGCATCGACGTCGACTTCAATCGCGTCGTTCAAAAAGCGGTCGAGCAGCACGGGCGACTTGTTCGAGACCTTGACGGCTTCAGTCATGTAACGGCGCAGATCAGCCTCCTCGCGCACGATTTCCATGGCGCGGCCGCCCAGCACATAACTTGGGCGAACCACCAGCGGGTAGCCGATTTCCTCGGCCATGCGGATGGCACTCTCGGGATTGCGCGCGGTGCGATTGGGCGGCTGTTTCAGGCCGAGGTCGTGCAGCATCTGCTGGAAACGCTCACGGTCTTCGGCTGCGTCGATCATGTCCGGACTGGTGCCGATGATGGGCACGCCATTCCGTTCCAGATCACGCGCCAGCTTCAATGGCGTCTGACCACCGTATTGCACGATGACGCCGAAAGGCTTCTCGATGCGCACGATTTCCAGCACGTCTTCGAGCGTCAGCGGCTCGAAGTACAGCCGGTCGGACGTATCGTAATCGGTGGAAACGGTTTCCGGATTGCAGTTGACCATGATGGTCTCGAAGCCGTTTTCCCGCAACGCCAGCGCGGCATGCACACAGCAATAATCGAATTCGATGCCCTGGCCGATCCGGTTGGGTCCGCCGCCCAGCACCATGATTTTTTTGGCATCGGTCGGCTTCGACTCGCACTCTTCCTCGTAGGTCGAATACATGTACGCCGTTTGCGTCGCAAACTCCGCGGCACAGGTATCCACGCGCTTGTAGACAGGGTGCACGTTCAGTTGCTGGCGCCGTGCGCGGACGGCATGCTGGTCCGTGCCGAGCAACTTGGCCAGCCTTCTGTCAGAAAAACCAGCACGTTTGAGTTGGCGCAATTCGTCATGGTCTATGTCGGTCAGCGAACGCGTCGCCAGCGAGGCTTCCAGTTCCATCAAACCCTGGATCTGGTCGAGAAACCATGGATCGATTTTTGAAACTGCATGCACCTCGGCCAGGCTCATGCCAATGCGGAAGGCATCGCCCACATACCAGATCCGCTCGGGACCCGGGGACATCAGTTCAGCTTCGATTTCTTCGCGATCGGTCGTCTTGGGGTCGAATCCGTCTGCACCGACTTCCAGTCCGCGCAAGGCTTTTTGCAATGACTCCTGGAAGGTACGGCCCATTGCCATCACCTCGCCCACCGACTTCATCTGCGTGGTCAGACGGTCATCGGCCTGCGGGAATTTCTCGAAGGCAAAGCGAGGGATCTTGGTCACCACGTAATCGATTGATGGCTCGAACGAGGCCGGGGTTGCTCCGCCCGTAATATCGTTCTGCAATTCGTCGAGCGTGTAGCCGACCGCCAGCTTGGCCGCCACCTTGGCGATCGGGAAACCGGTCGCCTTGGAGGCCAGCGCGCTTGAGCGCGACACGCGCGGGTTCATCTCGATCACCACCATGCGCCCGTCTTCCGGATTGATCGAGAACTGGACGTTGGAGCCGCCCGTTTCCACACCAATCTCGCGCAGCACCGCCAGCGAGGCGTTGCGCATGATCTGGTACTCCTTGTCGGTCAAGGTCTGCGCGGGAGCGACCGTGATGGAGTCGCCGGTATGCACGCCCATCGGGTCGAAGTTTTCAATCGAGCAGATGATGATGCAATTGTCCTTGCGGTCACGCACCACCTCCATCTCGTATTCTTTCCAGCCAAGCAGCGATTCCTCGATCAGCAACTCATGCGTCGGCGAGGCTTCCAGTCCACGCTCGCAAATCGCAACGAATTCATCGCGGTTGTACGCAATACCGCCACCCGAGCCCCCCATGGTGAACGATGGCCGGATAATCGATGGAAAGCCCAATGCCGCCTGCACCTGCAGGGCCTCTTCCATGCTATGGGCAATCGACGAACGTGCTGAAGCAAGGCCGATTTTGGTCATGGCCACCTTGAATTTTTCGCGGTCTTCGGCTTTGTCGATAGCGTCCTTCGACGCACCGATCATCTCGACGCCGAATTTCTCCAGCACGCCATGCTTGGCCAGATCGAGTGCGCAGTTCAGCGCAGTCTGCCCGCCCATGGTCGGCAGCAGCGCGTCGGGGCGCTCCTTCTCGATGATTTTCTCGACCACCTGCCAGGAAATCGGCTCGATGTGGGTGACATCAGCCATGTCCGGGTCGGTCATGATCGTCGCCGGATTGCTGTTGACGAGGATGACCTTGTAGCCCTCTTCGCGCAGCGCCTTGCAGGCCTGTGCGCCAGAGTAGTCGAACTCGCAGGCCTGCCCGATCACGATCGGACCGGCGCCAATGATGAGAATGCTTTTTAGGTCTGTGCGCTTGGGCATGATCAGTGTGCTCCGGCGTGATCGGCCATCAGCTGAATAAATCGGTCGAACAAATAGCTCACGTCGTGCGGGCCGGGGCTGGCTTCAGGGTGACCCTGAAAGCTGAATGCGGGAACATCGGTGCGCGCAATCCCCTGCAGTGATCCGTCGAACAGCGAGACATGGGTGCTGCGCAGAGTCGCCGGCAGGGTCGCCGCGTCCACCGCAAAACCGTGATTCTGGCTGGTGATTGCGACACGTCCACTGTCGAGATCCTTGACCGGATGATTGGCGCCGTGGTGACCGAATTTCATTTTGGTCGTTTTGGCACCAGAGGCGAGCGCCAGCAGTTGATGACCCAGACAGATGCCGAATGTCGGCACGCCTGCCGCCACCACTTCCGAGATCGCCTGAATGGCGTAGTCGCATGGTTCCGGATCGCCCGGGCCATTGGACAGGAAAACCCCATCGGGTTTGAGCGCCAGCGCCTCGGCCGAAGTGGCCGTGGCCGGCAGCACGGTCAACCGGCAACCACGCTCGGCCAGCATGCGCAGGATGTTGCGCTTGACGCCATAATCAAAAGCCACGACGTGGAAACGCGGCTCGCTCTGCTGGCCATAGCCACGCCCGAGCCTCCATTCGGTCTCGGTCCATTCGTAAGCTTTTGGCACCGTGACCACCTTGGCCAGATCCATGCCCGCCAGGCCCGGAAAGGCGCGTGCGGCTTCTAGCGCCTTGGCCTCATCCAGCGCACCGGCCATGATGCAACCGCTCTGCGCACCCTTCTCCCGCAGAACCCGGGTCAGCCGCCGTGTATCGATATCGGCTATCGCCACAATGTTCTGGTGTTTGAGGTAATCGGACAACGAAGCGCCCGCCCGGAAATTGGAATGCAAACGCGGCACGTCGCGAACGACCAGGCCGGCCGCGTGAACGCGATCGGCCTCGATGTCTTCGACGTTGATACCGGTATTTCCAATATGCGGATAGGTCAGCGTAACGATCTGACGTGAATAGGAAGGATCAGTCAGAATTTCCTGATAGCCGGTGAGCGCGGTGTTGAACACCACCTCGCCGGTTGTGATGCCGTCGGCGCCGATGGACCGGCCGCGAAACACCGAACCGTCAGCTAAAACAAGGATGGCGGGCTGGGCACGTGACAAGGAATACTCCGGAAAGCAGGTGACAAAATTCAGGCGAGCCGCTTGCGCGTACCCGCCTGAACTTGAATGCCGCAATTGTAGCCGATCCGGGGCCCCGCTTCAATGCTTAAGCAGGAAAATCACCCCAAAATCAGGGATGAAGATGATCCAGACCCCCATCCATGTCGAGTTCGGTCAACTCGGTAAAGCCGCCGATGCAGTTACCTTCAACCACGATTTGCGGCACGGTGCGCGCACCGTTGGTCACCACGGCGAATTCTTTCATCGCTTCCCGGTCGAGATCAATGCGAACTTCGTCATAGCCGATGCCGCGTTTGTCGAGAAAAGCCTTGGCCTTGACGCAAATGGGGCAGGTGCCGGTGCTGTATACCTTGACGGCATTCATGGTGTTTTCCTGTTCAGAACGATCAATTCAAATTCAATACGTCACGCATGTCATACAGGCCAGGCGCACGGCCTTGCAGCCACTTGGCGGCACGCAACGCCCCCTGTGCGAACGTTGCGCGGCTGCTGGCCTTGTGGGTGAGTTCAACCCGCTCGCCTATGCCGGCAAACAACAAGGTGTGATCGCCGACAATGTCGCCGCCCCGCACTGTGGCAAAGCCGATTGTGCCGGGGTCACGTTCACCGGTTACACCCTCGCGCCCGTACACGGCGCAGCTTGAAAGATCGCGATGGATGGCCTGTGCAACGGCCTGTCCCAGACCCAGCGCCGTACCTGAGGGCGCATCCACCTTGTGGCGGTGGTGGGCCTCGATGATTTCAATATCGTAGCCCTCCTGCAGCACCTGGGCGGCAGTCTCGGCCAACTTCATCAGCAGATTCACCCCCACGCTCATATTGGGTGCGAACACGATGGCAATCTGTTGTGCGGCTTTTGCAATGCGGGCCTTTCCCGCATCATCAAATCCCGTCGTGCCGATCACCAGCGGCACGCCTGCCGCAGCACAGGCCTCCAGATAGCCAAACGTGGCCTCAGGGCGGGTGAAATCGATCAGGGCATGCGCGCCATTCAAGGCGGCAAGCGGCTGGTCCGTAACGTGGATCCCGCTCGCCACCCCCCAGGCTGCTCCTGCGTCCTGGCCGACCAAGGGACTGCCCGGACGATCAATCGCAGCATGCAAGCTGCAATTCACGTCCGCTGCCACGGCTTCCAGCAATGCGCGCCCCATGCGGCCGGACACACCGGCAATTGCAGTCTGCACGATCATGGTTTGGTGGCTCGCAGGACCGACACTACTTTTTCCTCGGTGATCAGCCAGCGACCGTCACGCTCGACCAGGCGCAACTGCTTGACAACCGAATCACGGTAGCTGTCAGACCGGTAATACTGGTTGAAGGTCGCCGTGGCGGTGCTGTCGGTTTCCCGATTGACCGAGGGCGAGTCAATCTTGAGGTCGATATTCTTGGCAATGCCAAGCAGCAGGCGTCGGCGCTGCTCCCACTCGCTGCGGCGCCCACCGCCCTCGGGAACAAAACTGGCATCGTATGCCGCCAGATAGGCGTTCTCATCACGTCGTGCCCAGGCATCCGCCCAGGCATTGAGCGACAGCATTACCGGGTCATCGCTCGCGACGGTTGCCTGATGCGGTTCCGGAAAAGCAGGAATCACATCCGGCTTGAGCTGTTCCACATCGGTTTCAGGCTGCAGGCTCAACTCGGCTGGCGGGCGGGGGTCGACATACGCCGGTACATTTTTCGGACTGGGCAGCGGTGGAACAAGGGTGCGAGTTGCAGCCGGAACCGCCGTTGTTAACGCTTCCGGACTGGCTGATGGCGCGTCTGCCGCCTTGCTGGCCACTGTCGCCACAACAGGCACAGCCACGACAGGTGCGACTTTTTCCGGCTGGGCAGGCGCGACAACAGGCTGAGGTGGCGAGGCTGGCTTGGCGACCGTCTCCGCTTGAGACACGAGCGGCATCGGCGCGGGTCGGGTTTCGGCAACCGGCGGCAAGGTCGATATTTCTACTTTGGGCTTGGGTTCAACGTCAGGTACAGGTACGGGGGTTGGCGCAGGGGCCGGCGTTTTCTCGACCGGCTCGGCAACCGGCACATCGCCTTCAATACGCGTCAGCGTCTCGCCATCGAAAAACAGGGTGATGCGCTTTTGCTCGGCCAGTTTCCCGGCCTTGTAATTGATGTACACATAATCCCAGCGATCCGTGCGGAACGGATCGACAACCAGCGGGGTTCCCAGCAGGAAGCGAACTTGCGACCGGTTCAGGCCGGGCTTCAACCGGGACACATTCTCCTGATCAAGCGCATTGCCCTGTTGCACATCGATACGATGAGGGCCGATGCTGACGCTGGAGCATCCGGCGACCAGGCTCAACAGCAGGGTGGAAATCAGGAAATGACGCATAGCCAGTACACCGGGAGGGTTGGGGCGGTTGGAAAAAAACGTATCATAACGTATTCGTGTTCCCATTCTGGAGACCCCATTGAGCAATCCATCCAATCTCAAGAGCATCGGTCTCAAGGCAACGCTGCCGCGCCTGAAAATCCTCGACTTGTTCGAACAAAACAACAAGCGCCACATGACGGCCGAGGAGATCTACCGCTTGCTATCCGATGAAGGGCAGGAAATTGGCCTGGCCACGGTATACCGCGTGCTCACCCAGTTCGAGCAGGCCGGCTTGCTGATTCGCCACCATTTCGACAGCGACAAGGCGGTATTCGAGCTCAACCAGGGCGACCACCACGACCACCTGGTCTGCATTCAGTGCGGCAAGGTTGAGGAATTCGTCGACAGCGAAATCGAAAAGCGCCAGCATCGCATCGCCAAGGAGCGCGGCTTCGCCATCCACGATCACTCGCTGCAGATCTACGCAGACTGCATCAAGGAAAACTGCCCCAACCGCAAGCCCGACTCGCGTCACCGGGCATAAGCCGCCACCGCCGCGCACAATTCGGCCACCCCCTCGATCAGACGCGGCGTGAGTCGATGCAAACGATCCGCATCCAGACGGATAAACGCCTGATTCTTCACCGCCGGTAAACTGGCATAACGCTGCCACTGACGCCGCATATCCGGCGCATCGGTGCCACTCACGATCAGCCCGGGCGAGCGCTGCAGCACCGCTTCAAGTGATACCACCGGGGAAAGCGCATGCAGATCGACAAACACATTGCGAGCGCCGCACAGTGTCAGGGCATCGCTGATCCAGTGCATGCCGCCCACCGTCATCAACGGGCGATCCCACACCTGATAGAACACGTCCACAGGTGGATGCTGCGTAGCGCCACCCTTCAATGTGGACAGTCTTGTCGTGAAGTCCCGCGCGGCCGCCTCGCCCTGCCCGGCATGTCCACTGACGGTCCCGAGCAGGCGCAGCAGACGCGCGACATCCTTGAGTTGTGTCGCCTGCGTGTGCAGGACCTGCACCCCCATTTTTTTCAGGCCATGAATGTCCGCTGCGCGGTTGCCGCCCACCCAGACCATCACCAGATCGGGTTTCAGCGCCAGGATGCGTTCGAAGTTGATGCGGCTGTAGTCGCCCACGCGCGGCAGCGATTGCGCTGCCGCAGGGTAATCGCTGGCGCTGTCCACACCCACCACCTGCGTCCCGGCGCCCACGGCAAACAACAGTTCGGTGAGATGCGGCGTCAGTGAAATGATGCGCTGCGGCGGATGCTTGAATTCAAGTGTCTGCCCGGCATCATCGCGTACACGGATAGCCTCTGCCTGTGACGGCAGGGCCAGCAGCAGGCCCAGAAACAGATAGAACCAGCGGTTCACCGCCCAGCCAGACTGCCGCCGTGAAAGACCAGGCTCGCCCGCCCGTCATCAAAACGCAGGCGTGTCAGCGAGGCCGATGCCACTTCAATGCGATAGGCATGTTCCAGGGGGATGTGCAGCGCCCAGGCAAACGCCATCCGGATCACGCCGGCATGGCCCACCAGCAATACATGCTGCCCGCGGTGTTGCACAAGCAGGTCTTCAAGACCGGCAGCCACCCGCGCATGAAACCCGGCCAGCGGCTCGGCCCCCGCCGGACGGGCGTTGACAGGGTCGGCCTTGAAGCGCGCCAGGGTGCCAGGCGCATCCGCCTCGATCTCGGCAGCTGATTTACCCTCCCAGACGCCAAACCCGACTTCCATCAAGCGCGCGTCCAGCGACAACGGCAAGCCATGACGCTCGGCCAGCATTTCGGCAAAGGCACGGCAGCGGGTCAGGGGTGAAGAGACGATACGGGTCCACGGCGCAGCATTCCCTACCGTGTCTCGCATCTGGGCCCAGCCTTTTTCCGACAGGGGATCGTCGATCTGGCCACGGTATTTGCGCCCGCCGACGGGCTCCCCATGACGCATCAGGTCCAGCGTGGTGGTCACGCCAGCATCACCAGATTGTCACGATGGATCAGCTCCGGTTCATCGACATAACCAAGCTCGGCCTCGATTTGCGTACTGGGCTTTCCCGCAATCCGGCGCGTTTCACTGGCACTGTAATTGGTCAGGCCACGCGCGATTTCATTGCCTTCCGAATCGACAATCGCGACCACTTCGCCACGCTGAAATTCACCAACGACACCCTTTACCCCCACTGACAGCAGGCTCTTCCCGTCTTCCTGCAAGGCGCGTACCGCACCGTTATCCAGTACCACCCCGCCCCGGAGCTGCAAGTGATCGGCCATCCACTGCCGCCGCGCGGCCAAAGTCTCCTGCCGCGAAATCAACTGGGTGCCGATCGCCTCGCCCGCCGCCAGCCGCAGCAGCACATTTTCTTCACGCCCGCTACAGATCACGGTATGCGCGCCGCTGCGCGCCGCGCGTTTGGCTGCCTGAATCTTGGTCAGCATGCCGCCCGTGCCGACGTTGCTGCCCGCCCCGCCTGCCATGTGTTCCAATTCGGGGTCGCCCGCATGGGCGTTCATCACCAGGGTAGCTTCAGGATCCTTGCGCGGGTCCGCGGTATACAGGCCAGGCTGGTCGGTCAGGATGATCAGGCAGTTGGCCTCAACCAGATTGGTCACCAGCGCGCCCAGCGTATCGTTGTCGCCAAGCCGGATTTCATCGGTAGCGATCGCATCGTTTTCATTGATGATCGGCACCACGCGCAGTTCCAGCAGCGTGCGCAGGGATGATCGCGCATTCAGATAGCGCGTGCGGTCGGTCAGGTCTTCGTGAGTCAGCAGCACCTGCGCGGCGTTCAATCCGTGCGCCCGAAAGATCGATTCGTACGCCTGCACCATGCCCATCTGCCCCACGGCCGCAGCGGCCTGCAATTCCCTTACCGACTTCGGTCGCTTTTTCCAGCCCAGCCGCGAAATACCCTCGGCAATGGCGCCGCTGGAGACCAGCACCACTTCCTTGCCCTGCCCGGCCAGCGCGGCAATCTGCTCGGCCCAGCGCGACAACGCCGCATGATCAAGACCACGGCCCCCCGCCGTGACCAGGCTGGAACCGACCTTGACGACAATGCGTCGCGCATGTTTGATGACAGACCCGCTCATCGTACTGCCCGCTGCAGATTCTGCACGGCCTCTTTGCCATCCCTGACGCGAATCCCGTCAGGGCAAAAAAGCTCCTCGAACAGTGTTTTCCGGTAAGACAGCAGCGAACGGAGCTTGATGTTTTCCCAGCCCGCATCACGCGCCTTCGACCACGTCCCATCCGCATGACCGTAGGCGTAAAGGCGGCGCTCACCCGATTCGCAACGCAAGCCTTCAAACGACACGTTTCTCGCGCCCCCCGCAGCCTCGATCACCACGGTGTAGCGGACCACGTTGTCCGCACCGACGCTAATCGATTCCCTGTCGATGAAATGACGGTTGCGGGTTGCCGACGACACGTTGAACTCAATCAAATTTTCAGCCTTGGGATAGGCCGGTAATTGTGCGGCGACCTCAACCCAGGGTTTATCCTGTTCAAATTCATGTTCGAACTCACCCCACTCCGCATGAGCGACAATGGGCAGGCACAACATCAAGGCTAGTAGCATTTTCATGCCGGCATTTTATTGTTTCAGCCCTGGGATGTCTGCAAGAAAAGAGCAAACCGGCCTCACGCGACTTCAGACCCGGCCCGCACCTGGGATAAAATCAGGCCACTTTTCCATGGTGCCGGCCTCACCCCCGGGGCCTACCCATCTATAAAACACCATGCTGCCTGCCTCACTCAAACGCTACGCCTGGCTTTCCATCGCTGCAGCCCTTGCCACCATCATGCTCAAGGGCTGGGCCTGGTGGGTCACCGGTTCGGTGG
>JAIOJU010000123.1 GCA_019911765.1 Thiobacillus sp. | reverse complement strand
GTAATGAGGTCTTCGCGGCTAGTGGCGATATCTTCGATGGTGTGCTGCGTCAGGGTTTGCATGGCATTCTGGATGCTCGCGAGGTGCTGAGTCTCGACCCGGGTCAGCAGATCAAATGCGGATTCTTTTTCGAAATCTGCGCTGTACTGCAAGGCATCGTCGATGCCTGCCAGATAGGTTGCGAGCACCTTGCTCAGGAGGGCGGCCTCTTTTTGTGCGGTTCGATGCCCGTACATGTCAGCCTTGGAAATGATGGGCAGGCTGGTCCTGATCCGGTGTTCGACAGCGTCCAGATCAGCGCTGACCTGGTTCATATCTTCTGCACTTTCGCTGGCGAGATGTTTGAGGCTCAAGGCCCGCACATTGGCAATGTTTTTATCAATTCCCTGAAGAGTCTTGAGACGCTCGCCGCTGGCCGTATACATCGCGCCCAGGGCCCTGACAGAGTTCTGAAGCGCGAAGTAGGAAGCGATAATGGCGCTCGCGCCAATGATCCCGACCACGATCATCGGGACGATGAGCTGTTTGAACAGGGAGCAATTCCTGAAAAAGGCGAGCATCTAGGCCCTGCCGTATTGCAGGGGGAGCCTTCGCTTCGATACGGGTGGCAGATGAATCAAGGCGCGCTCACATCAAATTGCTCGGCTCGGAAAATGTCCCTGGCGGCCTTGCTTTGCATGAACTGGAGAAAAGCCGGGATTTCCGCACTGCCTGCCGCGGCGTTGAGTGGTGCCATGTAATAGCGGATGGGTTTGTGCAAACGCTTGTCGACCGTGTGCAACTGCCGCAACTGATCCGTCATGTTGGTCCTGAACAGGATGCCGGCCGTGCCAGGACTGGAACTGGCGAGTGACTCGGCCAGCAGTTCGATATTTTTTCGTGTCTCGATCTTGTGCCTGACCTGGCCCCATAAGCCTGAGGCTTCCAGTGCATCTTTTGCGTAGCGGCCAAACGGCGCGGTGCTGGGGTCGCCGATGAGAATGGCGGTGATTTTGTCAGAGGCAAGATCCTGCCAGTCCAGTCGTTGCAGTGGGCTATTTTTTGGAATGGCCACGACCAGTTCATTTCCCCAGGGACTGGAAATCCGGTCCGTTGCCACCAGCTTGTTTTCAACGGCAAAATCCATCCATTCACGGTCTGCCGAAACGTAGATGTCGGCATGAATCGCGCCGCCAGCCAGCCCTTTGGCAAGAAGCCCGGATGACTTGCACAGGTAAGTCAGCTTGACGGGGTGTTTTTCACGATACGCATCCCCGATCCTGTTCATGGCATTGCAGGTTGAATTAGCCACAGCCAAGGTCAGTTCGCCTGCCCGCGCAAGGGGAAAAAAAGTCGTGACAATGAGCAGGGATATTGAAATGAACTGCCAATGACGCAAGCGGTGGAACATTCTGGTCTCCCTTCAAGCTTGTATTGCTATGGCGTCCCAGCATGGATTGGATTGCTGAAACTGCTGGGTATAACTGCTAAATATACGCAGAACCACTGTTTATCGGGCCTTGCAGAAGCAATAACGGCTTCAGCCTAATAAAACCTTATGGTTGAAGCAAGTTTTCAGTCCGCATTGCTTGTGGTGTGCGGGCATTGTTCGACTAGCAGATCCGTGGCAGCGGGTCGTCTTCGAGTTCGTCCAGGACGCGGCGGCCGCCGAGCTGGGTTGCCAGGATCACGCGGCCGTCGCCGGCTTCGACGCGGCCGATCAGGCAGCTATCGCGGCCTTCGGGCAGGGCCTGCCAGCGCGTGAGGATTTCTTCCGCGGCCGATGCTTCGGCCACCGCGACGACGCGGCCTTCGCAGGCCAGGTAGTAGGGGTCGTAGCCGAGCATTTCACACACCGACACGACTTCCGGGCGCAGCGGTACCGCGGCCTGGTCGAGCGCCACGTTGTGGCCGCAGGCGCGGGCGATTTCATGCGCCACGGTGGCGAGTCCCCCGCGCGTCGGATCGCGCATGAAGCGCAGGCCGGGCAGGTCGCGCACCGCCTGCGTCAGCGGCAGCACCGAGGCCGAGTCGGAGCGCAACTCACCCGACAGCCCGAATTGCTCGCGTGCCAGCATCACGGCAATGCCGTGGTCACCCACGGGGCCGGACACCAGCACCACGTCACCCGGCGCGATGGATTCGATGGCGAGTTTGGCCTGCGCGCGTTTGACGCCGATGCCAGCAACCGACAGATACAGGCCGCCGCCTTCGCCGCGCCGCACCACCTTGGTGTCGCCCGCCACCACGGCCACGCCGTTGTGGCGCGCGGCCTCGGCAAAGCTGGCGATGAGGCGATCCAGCACGTCGACCTCCAGTCCTTCCTCGATCATTGCCGACAGGGTGAAGTAGCGCGGGTCCGCGCCCGCCACCGCCAGATCGTTGACCACGCCATGCACCGCCAGCGAGCCGAGGTTGCCGCCGGGGAATTCCAGCGGCTGCACGGTGAAGCCGTCGGTGGTGACCATCAGTTCACCATCGAGCGGCGGCAGCGTCACGGCGTCGGCGTCGGTGTCGAGCAGGGGGTTGGACAGATGGCGGGCGAAAATGTCGGCGATGAGTTCGCGCATCAGGCGGCCGCCGTTGCCGTGCGCGAGGAGGATGCGGGTGTCGTTCATAGGGGGGTGAAGAGATGCTCGATGATTTGGCCGAAGCTGAGTCCGGCGTCGTTGACGGGAATGCGTCGAGGCAGATGCACGCTAAAGCCTGCGGACTCAAGTCGCGTGATGGCGGACTCGGCCAGCAGACGGTTTTGGAACACGCCGCCAGTGAGGCCGATGGTTGAAATGCCGGTTTGCCCGCGCAGTTGCTGGGCCTGATCGACCAGCACCTGCGCCAGACTGAGATGGAAACTGGCTGCGCGCTCGGCCGCAGGGCGGGTGGCGTCGGTCAGCATGGGCAACAGCGGTGCCCAGTCGGTGCGCCAGATCCCGAGTGCGTCGCGCTCGAGCGGCAGGGCAAGCGCATGCGTATCCGAAGACGTCGCAGCAATCGCTTCCAGCCGCATCGGCCCTTCGCCTTCAAAGCTGGCATGGGTGCAGACGCCGCACAGCGCGGCGGCGGCATCGAACAGGCGGCCGGCGGACGAGCTGGCCGGGCTGTTCAGTCGATGCGACCAGGCCTGATGCAGGGGCTCGGGTGCAAACGGCGCAGGCTGGCCGGTTTCCCACAGC
>JAIOJU010000122.1 GCA_019911765.1 Thiobacillus sp. | reverse complement strand
TGGTACAACGGCACCCGCGCCATCGTGCTGGCGGTGCAGCGTCAGCCGGGCGCGAACACCGTCGAGGTGGCCGACCGCATCCGCGCGCTGCTGCCGCAGATCGAATCGGAATTGCCGGATGGTGTGCGCCTGCAGGTTCATTTCGACCGCTCGCAGTTCGTCAAGGCTTCGCTGCACGAGGTGAACATCACGCTGCTGCTCGCGCTGGTGCTGGTGATCCTGGTCATCTTCGCGTTTCTGCACAATCTGCGCGCCACCCTGATTGCCGCGCTGGTGCTGCCGAGTTCGCTGCTCGGCACCTTCGCCTTCATGCATCTGGCGGGATACAGCCTCAACAACCTGTCGCTGATGGCGATCACGCTGGCGATCGGTTTCGTGGTCGATGACGCGGTGGTGGTGATCGAAAATATCGCGCGTCATCTGGAAATGGGCAAGAGCCGGATGCAGGCGGCGCTCGACGGTGCGCAGGAGATCGGCTTCACGGTGCTGTCGATGACGATTTCGCTCGCCGCGGTGTTCCTGCCGATCCTGTTCCTGGGCGGCATGATCGGACGCCTGTTTCAGGAATTCGCCGTCAGCATCGGCGTGGCCGTGTTGCTGTCCGGCGTGGTGGCGCTGACGCTGACGCCGATGCTGTGCGCGCGCGGCCTGGTGAACGAGTCACTCAACAATCCGCTGTCGCGCCTGTTCGATAGCGGATTCGGCCGTTTCCGCGATTTCTACGGCGCCACCCTGCGCGCCAGCATGCGCCACCGCGGTGCGATGCTGCTGTTGTCGCTGGCGGTGCTGGGCGCCATGCTGTGGCTGGCCGGGCAGGTCAAGCAGGGTTTCATTCCGCGCGTGGACTCCGGAATGATTTTTGCGAGCATCCAGTATCCCGAGGGGATCCCGTTCGAGGAACTGAGCCGGCGCCAGGAAAAGATCGCCGCCATCGTGCAGAAAAACCCGGCGGTTGCCGGCCTGATGTCGAGTGCGGGACAGCGCGGCGGCGGGATATCGGGCAGCAATTCCGGGCGACTGGTGATTCGCCTGGCGCCGCGTGACACCCGCCCGGGCGCGGATGAGGTCATCGACGAACTGAAGGTCGCCACGCGCAAGGTCAGCGGTGTGAATGTCACGCTGCAGAACCCGGCATCGATCAACGTCGGCGCGCTGTCTTCCAGCAGCGATTACCAGCTGACGCTCACCTCGGGTGACTTCGAGGCCCTGAAGCTGGCTGCGGCTGTGGTTGAAAAGCGTCTGGAATCTGTGCCGCAGATCGAGGACATCAACAGCGACCTGGAGCTGCGCAATCCCGAACTCCGTGTCAGTCTTGATCCGGTCGAGGCCGCGCGCCTGGGTATCACCACCGAGCAGGTGCAGCAAACGCTCTACAACGCACTGGGCGGGCGCCGCATCAGCCAGATCTATGGCGCGAGCGATCAGTACAGCGTGAGCATCAAGGCCCTGCCCGAGGCCCAGCTTGATCCGGCGATCATCGGCCAGCTGCCGCTGAAAACCGCAGCGGGCGCGCTCACCCGGCTCGATGCGGTGGCGATGGTCGAGGCGGGCGTGGGGCCAATTGCGGTGAATCACTACGGCCAGCAGCCTGCGGTCACGCTGTCGTTCAACCTGGCGGCGGGCGTCTCGCTCGACCAGGCCCTGGCGGCGGCGTACGCTGCGGCGAAGGAAGTGGTGCCGTCCGATGTGGCGCTGGAGTTCACCGGCGCCGCGCAGAAGTACCAGGAGTCCACCGTGCAGCTGCCATTGCTGCTGCTGTTCACCATCGTCGTCATCTACATGGTGCTGGCGGTGCTGTACGAGCATCTCGGCCATCCGCTGACCATCCTCACGGCGCTGCCGCTGGCCGGGTTTGGTGCCCTGCTGGTGCTGCTGCTGATGGACGAGGAACTCAACATCTTCAGCTTCGTCGGCATCATCCTGCTGGTGGGCCTGGTGAAGAAGAACGGCATCATGATGGTCGACTTCGCCCTCACCCGCCAGCGCGCCGGATTGAATGCGGAAGAGGCCATCGTCGAAGCCTGCATGGTGCGCTTGCGGCCGATCATGATGACCACCTTTGCCGCCATCTTCGCCACCCTGCCGATCGCGATCGGCTTCGGAGCGGGCGGCGAAGCGCGCCGCCCGCTCGGGATCGCCGTGGTCGGGGGGCTGCTGTTCTCGCAGTTTCTCACGCTCTACATCACCCCCACCTTCTATGTCAGCATGGCGCGGGTCGAGGCAGCGCTGAAGCGCTGGCGCGCGCGTTTTGCCTGATGAGGGGGTACCTGATTACATCAGCCAGGCCAGTGCGGCATAACGTGCCAGCTTGCCCAGCGTTACCAGTAGAAAAAAACTGATAACGCTCACCCGCAGCACACCGGCCACGAGGCACAGCGGATCACCCACCACCGGCAACCAGGCCAGCAGCAGGCTGGGGCGACCAAACCGGTTGAACCAGAGTTCTGCACGCTTGACGTGGCGGTCGGTCTTTTCGCTGCGACGCTGTACCGCTGTGCGTCCAAACCGTCCCATGCCATAGGTGATCAGGCTGCCGAGCACGTTGCCGGCGGTAGCGGTCAATACACCGGCAACCGGATCCTCTCCCTGATGAAGACGATACAGCAGCAGCGCTTCGGAGCCGCCGGGAAACAGCGTGGACGACAGCAGCGCTGAACCGAACAGCGTCCAGTCCATCAATTAGAGTGGCCGTGTTTTGACTACTTGCAGTCCCCAAGGCGTCTGGCCCGCATCTTCTGGCTGAATTCGCTCATGCCCTCCATTGCCGGAACGAAGCGTCCGCTTGTCGTCATGTCGTAGCCCGTTGCGTGGCTGGAGCCGCTGGCGCGCCCGACCATGCTGCCGTGGCCTTGCATGACGCAGGCAAAGTCATAGCTGATCTTGTCGCCGCTTTGCTTGAGGTTGCTGACTTTGCAATCCTTGCTGTCTTTGCTGCTGACATAGGCCTTGCCGTCAACAATGTCCTGAGGGGTGATGCAGTGCCGGAAGGACGAGACAGGCATTTGCATGGGCATGCCCTTCATCACCATTTGCACTGAAATCTCGTACAGACCGGGCTGCATGGTGGGGGCCGCGGCGGCGGCAGGCAGGGGCAACAGGACAAGCAGGGCGGCAGTCAGCGTATGGCGCATGGTGGACTCCTGGAATGATCGAACTGCAGAGTGTTGCACAGCGCCGGCACGGAAAAAAGCGATTGATAATATCAATGGATTAAATCAATATTTTCCGTTGGATCGATATATTGATCGTATCTATCATGGCTCCAGTTTCGATTGATTCAGAACATTAACCAGACAGGAGCCCATTATGCAGAACACGAAATCCCCCACCATCCAGAACCTTGAAGCGGCCTTTGCCGGCGAGTCGATGGCCCACATCAAGTACATGTGGTTTGCACGCCAGTGTCGCAAGGCCGGCGACGAAGCCACAGCCAGGGTGTTCGAGGACACGGCCGCGCAGGAAATGCAGCATGCCTTCGGTCACGCGGAACTGTTGTTCGCCGACGAGACCATGACGCCGTCGAAGTGTCTGCAATACGCCATCGAGGGCGAAACCCACGAGTACACCGAGATGTACCCGAAGTTCCGTCACGAGGCGATGCAGGAAGGGCATGACGCGGCAGTAGCTGAAATCGACGAACAGATCGCCGAATCGAAAGAGCATGCCGAGATGTTCAAAAACGTGCTCGAGAAGGCCGCCAAGCGTTTCGCCGCGCTGGCCAAGGTGGAAGAGAAGCACGCCAGGCACTACCAGGCGCAAAAAGACGCGATTGCAGCCTGATCGAATACTCAAACCAAATTGAACGCATTGAAAGGAATCACGATGAAAACATGGCAATGTATTGTGTGCGGATATGAATATGACGAGACCAAAGGCGACCCGGATCACGGCATCGCACCCGGCACCCGCTGGGAGGATGTGCCGGAAAGCTGGGAATGCCCTGACTGCGGCGTATCGAAGATGGATTTCGAGATGGTTGAAATCGCGGCCTGATCGTTCTCGACTTACCGTCGGCGCACCAGGGGTGCGCCGATTTTTTTCAAGGAGCCCTGTATGCACCCCATCGTCATTGTAGGTTCCGGCCTTGCCGGATACACCTTGCTCAAGGAGCTGCGCAAGCGTGACAGCACCACGCCAATTACGCTCGTGACCGCGGACGACGGTGCGTTTTATGCCAAGCCCAATCTGTCGAACGCGCTTGCAGCCAAAAAAACGGCAGCGGATCTGGCGAGTGCCAGCGCCGAGAAGCTGGCGGCCGACCTGAATGCCACCATCCTGGCGCATACGCGGGTGCATGCAATCGATACGGCAGCACAGCGTGTGCACATCGATAACGGCGAACTGGCGTATAGCGCCCTGATTCTTGCGCTGGGCGCCGATCCGATTCCGCACGGACTCAGCGGGGACGGTGCGGCGGCCGTTCTGGCGGTGAATGACCTGACCGATTATGCAGCCTTTCGGAAAGCCATCGATGGCAAAAAACGCATCACGGTCCTTGGCGGTGGCTTGATCGGCTGCGAGTTTGCCAATGATCTGGCGCATGCCGGATTTGCGGTTGATGTGGTGCACCTCGGGGACTGGCCGCTGGAGCGGTTGATACCGGTCGCGGCCGGCCAGCGCCTGGCGGACGGACTGGCCGCGCTGGGGGTGAACTGGCATTTCGGGCATACCGCCAGGCGGGTTGAGTCAACCGGCGAGGGCTATCAGGTGGTGCTCGATGACGGCGCGACGATCGCAGCCGACGTCGTCCTGTCCGCGATCGGGTTACGGCCGCGCACCCAGTTGGCACAGGCGGCGGGAATTGCGGTGGGTCGGGG
>JAIOJU010000121.1 GCA_019911765.1 Thiobacillus sp. | reverse complement strand
GCATGGGGCTGTGCGCACCAAACGGAACGAGCGAGAAAAGCGTACTGCGGGGAGGCGTCGAGACCAGGAGGCCAAAATCCTCGTCGGCATCGAAATGGATTGAGGAAATCATATCGCGGCACTCCCCACCGGATCGCGTTTCGGATTCCGCCTGCCCGGGCGTCTCGGGGAATCGGAACCGCCGAGATGATTGGACAGGAGGATACCGTTCTGTAACAGGTCCAGCACACGCTCATCACCGACATCTGCGAGCTTGTTCTCGCCCAGGAAAGCTTCCTCGATGATGGTCATCAGCCCCCGGTTTTTCAGGGCAAAACGCTGGGCGAACTTGGCATCGATCAGGGGCACCCCCTCCATGATCGCGTACTCCAGGCACCGGCCAAGCCAATCTTTCAGGATACCCACGCATCCCGCCGATTTCTGGTAGAAATATTCGGCGCCATCCATGAGCTTGGCCTCGACAAACTGGGACAGCCACCTCTCCAGGTTGAAAAGAACCTTCCCAAATTCATCCCGGTCTTCTTTGCGGCGCACGTCATAGCGCGGGTAGTCAACCACTTGGCTACGACGCGTAAGTTGGCCAGTCTGTTCCAGAATATCGAGTAGTCGATACGGAAGCAGAGAAACCGGACAGGGTGTTGGGTTGGTGGGAGAGAAGGGTATAGCCGGTAGCAGGGTCGGTAAAAAACTCAGCCTGCGTTTGACTGAAATTGCCAGCATTTTCTGTAATTAAAGCAGCAATCACAGAGTCCCTATCGAATCCTGTGAAATGTGCATAAGACGCCTGTGCGAGCTGTGCGTAATCAAAGTACTTTGTAATCAAATTAGCCATGATTTATCTCGCTCCCTCTTATTGGTTGTTACGCTGAATTGGTGGAATCGTTTCGGAAAGCTGCTTAGGATTAAATTCGCCACAGTAGCTCGCCGAGCCTTCATAATTGGCGCCTGTCATTGCACGGAAGATGCGGACGATAGTTGCCCCTTTGTAGCCAAAACTTCGGTTGGCGCTGAGGACTTCATCGGTAAAGCGATCTCTGATAACCGTCTCATTTGCCCACACATACGGCGTATAAGGGACAGATATTTCCTGTGATCGGATATGCCGGCTCTGAGGCTTATCAATCATTGTGCGATTCACTTGACCATTGCCATCAAGCGCGTATCGATAAAGTCGACCTTTATTTTCGCCATAGTCTCGGTAGTCGTTTCCTTCTAGGTAGCTATACCCCGGGCGCAAATATTCGGCAGCACTACTTTCTGACAAACCGCCCCTCATATACCCCTCGACAGGAACCTGCTTATACACATGCAACCCGCCCTCGGTTTTGCACAGATGCTGCCAGTGCCAGTAACCGTAAATCTCATCGCCGAAGAAAAGTGCGAAAAGCAGGGCGAACACCGCCCACGGCGCAAGCCGTGACCGAAATCGCCTGCCTGACCATCGGGCAACACCAATGCTGATGACCAACCCGAGCAGCAGATAGCCCAGCAATAAAACCGGAAAAATCAGCAACATTTAAGCTGCCTCCTTCCATACTTCACTGCCCATTAATGTGTCGTTACCCGTCCCACCACAAAGCCGGTCATCCTTCCCCTGCCCCGTCAGCACATCGTCGTTCTCCGACCCGAACACGATGAGCTTGAAATCCCCCAGCGGCCGGCTCATGACGGCGTTGACGCTATCGCCGCCGCCGATGCGCATCCTGGTGGTAATCGCGTTGCTGGTAAAATTCTCGAAGTAGAACGGCGTGCCGCCCTTCGGTTGGACGAAGGTGTCGCCCACGGGCGAGGTGTCGTTGGTGCCGAATTTCAGCTTCCACGTCAGCATGGCGGCGCGGTCGTTGAGGTATTGGTCGGTGAGGTTGCCGGTTCCGATGGTGGGGTTGTAGCGGTTGAATTCGCCGTGGGCGTTGATGCCGTCGTAGAGGGCGCTGCTGCCGGTGACGACGAAGGGGTTAAAGCTTGTAGAGTGCCCAGCGTACATCTGCCGGTACGCAGACAGCCGTAGCAGACACAGCCGGCCTAGCCGCGTAATACCTACGCGAAAATTACATCTGAACGCGACAAACGCGACAAATGGGGTCAGACACCATGTCCCCGCCCGAGGCCAGGACATGCCATGCGCCGCACGCAGCGTTTCCCACATGCGATTCTCACAATGCTGATTCATTAATTGATGCACGAAATCCCCCGGTTTTTTATGGTTTTGAGTGTTGCGCTCAAAATTTCGAGGAACCGTGTCTGGGCTGTTTACGTTTGTCTATACAACTTTAGTTGTAGACGGATTTACCGAGTTGATTTAATTGGTGTTTATTTCACTTGCTGCCTGGACTTCTTGGTGAAATGGGGGTCCGATTTGGCCAGCGCTCATCTATGTGGGCGGCGGGCTTAAGCGTTATCTCATCCCACGGGAATCTCCATGCTGTACAAGCTCAATCGTCACCAAATGGATATGGGCCGCGCGGTCGTGAAGAAGCGAACGCCCGGTTGTGCCACCTTTCATACTTTGCCCCTCCAAAGGCAGCGCCCGTTGTCACCTGGCCAAAATGCCACCTTCGGAATTGCGGTCGATGCTCATCCATTTTCTGCTGAAAAGGCATTCGACTGGCAAGCATTACCGACGGTATAGGGACGAAAGACGCGTTGTTCCCCACCAGGAGCGAACATTCAGCGTAACAATCTATTCCGGCAGCAGGGAAGCCTCGAGCGGGCAAACTCACCTTGTGTGCGCTTGACTACTTGGGCCGAGGTAGGGGGTGGTTTCCACCATCGCTATAAGTTTCAGTTGTGGCCAATTCCTGCACAAAAACATCGAGCCCTGCTGGTTCGTAATGGAAGCCTATTCCTTCCTCGGATTAAAAGTCCTCGGAAAGAATGTCAGATTCTTGGGTGACTTCAACCGATAGAGCTGAGCAGGCCGACTCGCCCCTGTTTTCACACCATCGGCTTCTTCCACCAGCCCAGCAGACAATACCCGGGTTCTGAATCCACTCTTATCTACCGGCCGTCCCAACACCACCGCAAACACATGCTGCAACTCACTGAGCGTGAACGTTTCAGTTAGCAGGTAAGCCGGTAGCGACGTGTATTCCGCCTTGCTTCTTAGCCTGGTAATTGCGGTTTCAAGAATGGCGGTGTGGTCAAAGGCCAGCTTGCGGCCTATCCCATCTCCCTTGACTGGAAACCAGCCAATTTCGGTTGCATGGCTATCGGGATCAGGCTTGATGGCTGCATGCGGCAATATCGCAAAATAGACATGGGTCGCCGTCCAACCTCGTGGATCACGACTTGCGCTCCCCCAACTGCCCAGCTGCTCCAGATAAGGGCTCTTCACGCCTGTCTTTTCTTGCAGCTTGTGCAATGCACAGGCTTCCAGATCCTTGTCGCGTTCGATATCAACATAGCCTCCAGGTAACGCCCACATGCCGGGGTAAGGCTCGGCCTCGCCGGTTGGCCGCTTCACCAGCAGGACATGCAGTTGATCGTCGATGACTGTGAAGATCACCACGTCCACTGTGGTGAAAGGACGCGGGAACGCTTGGGATGAATGCGGGCTTTTAGGCATGGGCAATTATTTTCCGATTGCGAGTTGACATTCTAACAGCTTAGTTCTACTGTACAACTTACTAAGTTGTTATGTGCAACTATGTCAAGGAGAAGATCATGTTAGGGATTGCATTCATTAAAGCTCAGCCAACAACCTACTTGCTCCAATACCGTGGTGGCAAGGTCGTGCGTGAAGGCGCCGGGTTGTCCTTCTTCTATTACCGGCCCACGACCACGGTGTCAGCAGTTCCGGTGGGCAGCCAGGACGAGCCGTTCATCTTTGAACTGGTGACGCACGATTTCCAGTCCGTGACGATTCAGGGGCAGGTCGCCTACCGGGTCTCCGATCCGCGCAAGGCCTCTTCAATGCTCGACTTTGCCCTGCGGGCGGATGGTCGTACCTATGTATCGAGCGATTACCAGAAGCTACCAGAGCGGGTGTCGTCTATTGCAGAGGTGCTGATCCAGCAGGCGGTGAAGAACATGCCCATCAGGGAAGCGTTACGCGCATCGGAAATCATCGCCACTCAGGCGGCCAGCCAACTCAGCACCCACACTGAAGTGGTGGCCCTCGGTCTCGAGGTCCTGGGGGTATCCGTGCTGGCCATCAAGCCCACGCCTGAAACGGCACGGGCGTTGGAGGCCGAAGCGCGCGAAACCATCCTCCGTACAGCCGACGAAGCCATCTTCTCCCGGCGCAATGCCGCGGTGGAGCAGGAACGCGCGATCCGGGAGAGCGAAATGGATACCGAGGTGGCAGTCGAATTGAAGAAACGGCTGATCCGGGAGACCCAGATGGAAGCGGAAGCCTCGGTCAAGCAGAAGAAGCACGAGTTGGAGCGCGCCGACATGGAATCGAGCATCACGCTGGAGGAACGCCGCAAGGACCTGGTGGAGGGGCAGACGCAGAACAGTCGCACCCTTGCAGAGGCCGAGGCCTATCGCGTTGGCGCCATCATGAAGGCATTGGAAACGGCCGACCCCCGGACCGTTCAGGCGCTTGCTGCCGTTGGCATGCAGCCAGGCCAGCTCATCGCCCAGGCTTTCGGCGGGATCGCCGAGCGCGCCGAGCGCATCGGCAGTCTCAACGTGTCGCCCGAGTTGTTGCAGTCGCTGCTCGACTCCAAGCTTCCAGAGGTGGATCGTGGACGCCGCAGCTGATCGCAAGGTGGTATTGGTGACGCGCCGTACCCGGCTAGAGGAGCTGGTGGCGCGTTACCACACCCTTGCGCAGGCCCGGTTCTACATTGAGCACCTGGGGGCGGACTTCACGGACTATGTCCGTGAACACGAGGTGTATCTGGAGGCCAGGCGCCAAACCCTGGCCACCCTTGAGGCGCGGGGACGCCATCAGGTGATCGAGCGCAGCTTCCTGCCAAATTTCGTCTTTGGTGACAGCGATATCGTTGTTGCCCTGGGGCAGGATGGTTTGGTGGCCAACACGATGAAATACCTCGATGGGCAGCCGCTTGTGGGCGTGAATCCTGAACCCGCCCGTTTTGATGGCGTGCTGTTGCCGTTTCAGCCCATGGACCTGTCCCGGATCCTTCCCGATGTGGGGAAGGACCGGCGCCAGGCTCAATCCGTAACCATGGCCGAAGCCGTGTTGAGCGATGGGCAACATCTGCTGGGGGTCAACGACTTGTTCATCGGACCGCGTACACACACCTCGGCGCGCTATGAGATCGAGCTCGGGGAACAGAAGGAAAGACAGTCCTCCAGCGGGATCATCGTCTCGACCGGGCTCGGATCATCAGCCTGGATGCGCAGCATCGTTACGGGGTCGCTGGCGATCGCTGGTGCCTATGGCTCTGAAGTGGGTGATGCTTATCAGGCTTGGGCGTGGGATGAACGTATGCTGCAATTTGCCGTGCGTGAGCCCTTTCCCAGTCGTACCTCGCAGACGACGATGGTGTTCGGCCGAGTAGGCGCAAACGATAAGCTTACCCTTCGCTCATTAATGCCGGAAAACGGCGTGATCTTCAGCGACGGGATCGAGGCGGATTACTTGGGGTTCTCGTCCGGGATGGTGGCGAGTATCGGGGTGGCAGACAGGGTGGGACAACTAGTGGTGTAATGATTCAGTTTAGATAGCCCACAGTCTCATTTCACGCCGTACGCATGGTGCGGTGAGGCCTTCTGTCTGCCACAGTTTTATTTTGACTTTCCTCGTCAGCTATAAACTAGGCGGTTGGCTATATGCCGAATCTAGTAAGCTGGTTTTCTGGTTATAAAGCGATCATCAAGTACCATCGATGCTTTTGGTCACACTTGCAGCACAGCGCACGACTTAGACGCCCAGCACAGTGATATTTGCGGAGTATTTTTGGTTACCAAATCGTCTTCTGAATGGAAATGATCAAGGGAATATTGGAAAATAGATCAACAAAACATACGGTTACGTTATGGTAAGTTTATGGTTCCCAGAAATATGGCCCGGCAACTTTATGCTTCCTGTAACGTTTGATTATGTAACTTTGCCTGGATAAGCCAAGGACGATCTGGCAAAGATATCTTTCCAGTAGATGGCAAAATTATCGTTCCCGGGACAGTCCCGGCGCCGGGAACACACCGCAAACGTCAGATTGCCGGGTTCAACACGTCTTCACGCTGTCTGCATGGCAAAGACCACAACAGCGTGCCGTTTCAAACCGTCTCTGACCCATACACAGGCCGGCAGCTTCTGCCCAAGCAGGCATGAATCAAGATAAACAAACTGGCACGTTCTCATTTGCAAGCCGGGCGGCAGCCAGGGGGCTTGCAAGCATGCTTTGCTTCGCCTGGGTGTCCCTTGCCACATCGGCCCCGCTCCCCAGCCCGGCCGAAATGACCCGCTGGATCACGCAGATGAAGGCAAGTTCGCGTGGCCCGTTCGACGGCATTTTCTGGTTTTGCAACGATGGGGAAATTCTGCCGCCCGAGCCCTATGCCTGCACCACCCATGGCGGCGGCATCCAGCATGGGCGGCTGAGCGAGCGCACCCGCGCCCTGCGGGAAGCCGGTTTCCTGATCGGCAACGTGCTGGCCGCCACCGACCCCGAGGCGCTGGTCGCCGCGCCGGGGCAACCTGAACTCAAGGCCATCCTGCTGGAACGTTACCTGGTGGCGGAAGACAACGGCTGGATCCTGCGGCGCGCGCGCTATTACCGCGGCGCCTTCCAGGTCGAGAACGAGATCGCCGCGGCGGATGCCATGCTGGCTGCGCTGGCTGCCCGACAGAATAACGAACGGGATTTCCTGCTGCTGCGGCAGGCGGCACTGCTGCTGCCACAACTGCGGAATGGCGTGACGGTGACACGGGCGCACGAACTCTCTTCCAGCCTCGCCACACTGGATGCCGGCTTCGTGCCCTTGCGCAACAAACTCCATGGCCAGCCGGATGCGGCCGACGCCGGACGGGTCCGCGACTATGCCCGCACGCAGGGACGGAGCGAACCCGAGTTCGAAATGCTCGCCCAGACCCTCGACGAGCTGTTCGTCACGCGTGACCTGGCGACGCCCCTACGCACCCTGGCCAAGCGCCTCGGCAGTCACCCCTTCGCCACCTCGCTATGGCACTTTTACCGGGAGCAGACACAACCCCTGCCGCCGGCACAGCGTTTTGCCACCGGCGCGGCACTGCTGGCGCAACTGCGTGAGGCCCTGCCCAAGCTGCCGCCCGCGCTGCGTATGGCGGCGCTGAAGCTCAGTCTGGCAGTCGAGGCCGACACGTTCGCCACAGGTCTCAGCCTGCTCAAGGACATGCCGCGGGGCAGCCTTGCCGGGCGGCTGGCCCTGCTGGGCAACGCCGCCGAGGCGCTGTATGGCGTGGGCCTGCTCACCGCCCGGGAACACCAGGCGGCGCAACAGGCGCTCAGCCGGTTGACGGCGCCGAGCCTGCCGCTGGAAAGCTATCGCGCGGATCTCGGCTATCTGGCGCGGGTGCCCGCCTGGGCCGCACGCGAACTCACGTTTCATTTTGGCGAGACGGTGACGGGCCTCGCCCGCATCGAGCCGCTGGCGAACCAGTTTGTACCTGACCGCCTGCGAGCCAGTCCGCTGCTGGTGTATTCGGTCTTGCTGGACGGGCTGCTGCTGGAAGCCAACCACCTGGCCGGCATCGAGCACGAAGTTTTTGGCCAGACAGTGGGAGCGGGGCTGCGCGCGCTGAACCCGGGGCTGGCCCGCGGCATCCTGCGCCTGGACGCCTCCCATCCCCAGCCGGACGGCATTTACCTGCTGCCCGAAACGACGGCGAACCTGCCGCCGGTGGCCGGCATCCTCACGCTGGAAGCGGGCAACATCCTCTCCCACGTGCAACTGCTCGCCGGTAACCTCGGCATTCCCAACGTGGTGGTGGATTCCGCGCTGGTGCCGCGCCTGCGGGCGATGGCGGGGCGGCCGGTGGTGCTGGCCGTGAGCCCGGGCGGGCGGGTGCTGATCGCCGAGGACGGCCCGCGCTGGGCGGATGTTTTTGGCCGGCAGGAACGGGCATCGGCGCGCATCCAGCCGGACCTCGCCAAGCTCGATCTCGCACGTCGCGACCCCATTCCGCTCGGCGAACTGCGCGCCCGTGACGCCGGCCGCATCGCCGGCCCCAAGGCGGCCAATCTGGGCGAGCTGAAACACCACTACCCGGACGAAGTGGCCGATGGGCTGGTGATTCCCTTCGGCGCCTTTCGCACTTTTCTGGAACAGCCGATGCCGGGCACGGGCATGAGCGCCCATGCGTGGATGCGCAGCGAATACCGGCGCATCGGCGGCCTGCCTGCCGCACAACGCGAGCCCGCAACCAGACAGCTGCGGGAGCGGTTGCGGGCCTGGATCGGGACAACCGACCCCGGCGCCGGATTCCGTGCAGCCCTGGGCCGGGCCCTGCAGGCACGCTTTGGCCCGGACGGCAGCTATGCTGTATTTGTGCGCAGCGACACCAACGTGGAAGACCTGCCTGGATTCAGCGGCGCGGGACTCAACCTCACCGTGCCCAACGTGGTCGGTCTGGACAAAATAATGGAAGCGATCCTGCGGGTGTGGGCCTCGCCGTTCGATGAGCGCGCGTTCGCCTGGCGGCAGATGCGCATGGATGCACCCGAGCACGTCTACGTTTCGATTCTGCTGCAGCGCGCGGTGCCGGTGGACAAATCGGGGGTGATGGTGACGCAGAATCTGGAAAACGGCGGCCACGATGGATTCACGGTGGCGGCGAACGAGGGTGTGGGCGGGGCCGTATCCGGACAGGCGGCGGAAGAACTGCTCATTGCGGCGGAAACCGGCGAGGTGCAGCTGCTGGCCGAGGCCAGCGCCGCCACCCGGCGCGTGCTGGGTGCCGGTGGCGGCCTGGAAAAGCAGCCGGTTTCAGGTCAGCCCGTTCTTGAGCCGGCCGAAATCGCGCAGCTGTGGCAACTGGGACGACAACTGCCGGAGCGCTTTCCGCAGCACGACGAGGCGGGGCAGATCGTGCCGGCGGATGTGGAGTTCGGCTTTGTGGCGGGGCGTCTCGCGCTGTTCCAGATTCGCCCCTATCTGCAGAGCCGCGCGGCGCGGCGCGACCGTTTCCTGCTGGAGCTGGACGCCCCGCTGCGTGCCCGCTCGGGCCGCATGGTCAAACCCTGGGAGGAAAACTGATGCGTCGTGTGCTGCCGATGCTGTTGCTGCTGCCCGGACTGGCCCAGGCCTATCCGCTGGACGGCGAACCTTATACCGGCATCGCCCGGCTCGAAGGCTACCGGCTGGCGCAGGAAGGCAAGGTGCGCGGCACCCGGCAGCCGCCCGGCGGAACCCTGCCGCTCGACCAGGTGGACCTGCGGCTGGTCGGGTCCAGCATCAAGCTGCCGCCACCCGACCCGGATTTCAGCCAGCAGGTAGCGGACCTGATGGGCAGCGATGACGTCTACTATTCGGTGGCCGTACTCGATCTCACCGATCCGGCCAAGCCAGTCTACGCTGAACACAAGGCCGGCGAACGCTTCAACCCGGGCAGTGTCGGCAAGGTGGTAGTGGCCAGCGCCGTATTCCAGCTGCTTGCCGACCTCTATCCCAACGACATCGCAGCACGCGAACGGGTGCTGCGCGAGGCGCGGGTGGTGGCCGACAGCTTCATCGTCTACGACAGCCATGTGGTTCCCTTTTGGGATGGCAAACGTCTGTCCTATCGTCCCTTGCGAAAAGGTGATGCGGCCAGCCTGTGGACCTACCTCGACTGGATGCTGTCGGCCAGTTCCAACGCGGCCGGTTCCATGGTGATGCGCGAAATGCTGCTGCTGGCGCATTTCGGCCGCGCCTATCCGGTGAGCGAAAAACAGATTGCCGATTTTTTCCGCACTACGTCGAAATCGAAGTTATCAGCCCTGTTGAGGCAAACCTTGCAGGATGGGATTGAACGCAACGGCCTCGACCCGAAGGCATTGCAGCAAGGGGGGTTTTTCACCCGCGCGGGCAAGGTGAAGGTGCCGGGTGGGGGCAGTTGGGCCACCCCGCGCGAGTTGACGCGCTGGCTGCTTGCGCTGGAGCAGGGCTGGATCGTGGATGCCTGGTCAAGCCGGGAGATCAAGCGCCTGCTCTACATCACCCAGCGGCGCATTCGCTATGCGTCTTCGCCCGCGCTCAACGATGCGGCGGTGTATTTCAAGTCAGGCTCCTTGTATCGCTGCCGCAAAGAAGAGGGCTTCGTCTGCGGCAAGTACATGGGCAACGTGGAGAACCTGCTGAACTCGGCAGCCATCGTGGAACAGCCGGCGGGTAAGCGCCGGCTGCATTACATGGTGGTGGTCAGCTCGAACAAGCTGAGGGTGAATTCGGCGGTAGCCCATCAGACCCTGGGCACCCGGTTGCAGCGCTTACTTGAGAAGCGCCACCTGGCTGCGGGGAACGGTATCAAACACAGCCTTGTCCATGCCGACGATTAAGTGTTTGAGCCACTCGCCGCCCTTGGGGTCTTCGGCCAGTGCCACAGCGATGTAGCGACGGCCGTCGCGTTCGACGATGGCGCTGTCGGCATGAAAGTCACGCCAGCTGCCGGACTTGCGAAAGATGTTGGCAGCGAGGCGTTCGCCTTCCAGCCCCTTGACGAATTTATGGTGAATGCCGGGATTGCCGAGGATGGACTTCATTTCAGCAGTCAGCGCGGGCGAAACGAGCCGCCCGGTTTCCAGCAGGTAATAGAAACGGGCAACCTGCAGGGCGGTGGCGCCGTGCGAGAGGTTGTGCATGGGGTCACGCATGGTCTCGCCGCCCTTGCCATAGGGCCGGCCCACCCACAGGCCACCATTGTGCTTGGGGTCGTAGAGACGGACGCGAGGAGACTGCAGTTGATTCGCCAGGTAGCGCATGCCCACCCGGTTCAGCATTTCGGTGGCAGCGCTGTTGGAGGAGACGCGAATCATGCGGGTGAGCGTGTCACGAGTAGCCGTGTCGAGTTGCATATCGCCGGCTTCGATGCGCGAGAAGGCGCCAAAGAGAATGGCGATCTTGGGCAGGCTGGCCGCATACACCATGTTGTCGGGATTGACGGTGGCGAAGCGGGGGCGCTCGGGATCGGTGATGTCGGCCAGCGCGACCGACAGGTGACGCTTGCGCACGGCATCGTTCAGGCCGAGACCTTCCAGCTTGTGTTCGAGTTGGGTTTGCAGCCGCGCATCAACGGACTGGTCGAGCTCGGGATAGGATTGCCCGGCCTGGACGGAAACCGAGGATAGAATCAGGGCAAGGCTCAGGAATAGTTTTCTTGGGGACAACACCAGCCTCCTGGGGTAGGGTTGGACGGTGGCGATAAGGTCGCCGTAGAACTCCACCCCCCCCATGAAGGCTCGAATACGCCAGGTATCGAGAGGGCAAACGCCTGCTATGACTGACACTTTACCAAAAAGTTCCCTGCTTTCCAGTTTCAGGCGGAGTGCGCTTGTGCGCTCATTGGTCTTCTCGCTGGACTTTTTCCTCATCATCACCGCGCTGTACCAGCTGAAGCCGGCGACCCGCTCGTTGCTGATCGAGGCGCTGGGCGCCGATTCGCTGCCTTATGTCTGGATCGGCTCGGCACTCGCCCTGCTGATCACCATTGCAGTGTACCGAACGATGCTGATCCGGTTTGGACGAGTACAGGTGGTTTTGGCCAGTTGTTTGTTTTTTGCCGGTGCGCTGGTTGTCTTCAGACTGCTCGCCGCCACGCATGCCGCCTGGGTCGCAGTGGCCTTCTACATTTTCGTGGACATCTTCGGCGTGGTGCTGGCCGAGCAGTTCTGGAGCCTGGCAGACGGCACCTACCGTTCGGAAGAAGGGCGGCGCTGGTATGGTTTCGTCGGCACGGGCGGACTCATTGGTGGCATTGTCGGCGGCCTGCTGGCGGCGTTTCTGATCCGCTACACCCCCCTGCAGACACCCGACCTCATGCTGGTGGCGGCGGCGCTGGTGGGCCTCATCCTCGGCCTGACCTGGGCGATGAACCGCTGGGGGCTGCTGCAGCGCAGCGACGAGATCGAACCCCATCCGGCAGTGGCGATGAGCGCGGGCGGCTGGCGCCTGATCGCGGGCAGCCGCTATCTGGTGCTGATCGCGGGAGCGCTGCTGCTGGCGCAGACAATCTCGCCGCTGGTGGAGTACCAGTTCCTGCACATCATCGAAGCGACCTACCCGGAGCGCGAGGCCCGCACCGCTGCGCTTTCACTGTTCTTCAGCGTGATGGGCGGGGTATCGGTAGCGGTGAACCTGGTGCTGACACCGCTGATCCTCAATTACATGGGGGTGCTCTCGGGGCTGCTGGTACAGCCCCTGGCGCTGGCCGTTTCCGCCGGGGGATTCATGCTCCATCCGACCCTGATCCCGGCCGCCATCATGAAGATCTGCGACCGCGGCCTGTCCTATTCGATCAACCGTGCCGCCAAGGAGCTACTGTACATTCCGGTCGAACCGATGGTGATGTACCAAGCCAAGGCCTGGATCGACATGTTCGGCTACCGCCTGTTCAAGGCGCTGGGCGCGCTGATCATCATCGGACTCAGCCAATGGTCGCTTGCGGGTAATGGCGTAGTGGACCTGGGCTGGGTTGTCCTGGCCGGCTGCGGCCTCTGGGCCTGGGTGCTGGCAACCCTGAACCGCGAATACCTGAACCTCATCCGCCCGGCCGGCCAGCCATCCGCCCCGCTGGGGTCACACCCACAATCAAGCGCTGAATAAACAGTCGAAACAGGGCTCCATCATTAAAACTGAACCCCGGTTCGGATTACGCCTGCACCGCCAAAGGGGCTTCGCTCACCTGCTCAATTGATTCCAGCGGCCGGCCGATGGCAAAGCCCTGCGCATAGTCAATTCCCAGCGTGCGCAGCAAATCCAGCGATTGCGGATCTTCGACCGACTTGGCGGCTACTTCCAGATGGAAACCGTGCAGCATTTCGGTCAGGTTTTTCACGACGCCCTGGGTTTTCGGCTTGTCCGCCAGATCACGAATCAGCGTCGGATGGATCTTCACCATGTCGACAGGCAGCCCCTCCAGATACAGCATCGAGGTTGACCCCAGACCGAAGTCATCGAGTATCAGCGAGCAGCCGGCCGCTTTAACCTGGGCTGCAATTTCGCGCACCTTTCCCAGGTTTTGCAATGCAGTCATTTCCGAAATTTCGAAACGAAGCTGGCTATGGTGGTCGGGATATTCCTGCAGCACGGCCTCGATCTGATTGGCCAGATGTTTGTCCTGCACCGTTTTGGTCGAAAGGTTGACCGACACCCATACGCCCGGACCCGATTGTTGAAGCGGCGTGATCCTGCGTATCGCCTTGCGGATCACCATCAGGTCGATGACCGAGCTCAAATTGGCGCGCTCAGCCGATTCCAGAAACAGGCCAGGCGAGATCAGATGGCCTTCGCGGTCTTCCATGCGCAGCAGGGCTTCGTAACCATCGGTCCGGCCAGTCGCGAGATTCAGCAAGGGCTGGTACAGCAACAGGAACTGGTCGTTGTTCAGGGCGCGACGGATACGCGCTTCCCATTGCAAATGCGCCTGCACGTGCTGGATTTCCGGAACAGACCCCCCATAAATCCGCCAGCAGCACCGGCCCGCCTTTTTCGCTTCATACATCGCAGCGTCGGCGCAAATGACGAGTTCATGCGTATCACGGGTATGTTCGGGTACGGAGGCGAGACCCAGACTGATGGACGGCTGGAATGATTCCGCGCCAAAAGAAAAACTCGCCTGGGCAAAGGCGGCGAGCACCTTGTTGGCGACATGCTGTGCCTGCATCCCGGTGGTTTCCGGCAAAAACGCCACGAACTCATCCCCGCCCCAGCGCGCGACCATGTCCGTGGCGCGCAGCGTGCGGCCCAGCAGGGCCGCAGTGGAAGTCAGGCAGTGATCGCCAGCCTCGTGCCCGAAGGTGTCATTGATGAATTTGAATTTATCCAGATCGAGGAACAGCAAGGTACCTTGCCGGTCGTAGCGTGCCGAGTATTTCATCCAGGTATCCAGCGCGTCCTGAAAGCGGCGGCGATTCAGCAAGCCCGTCAACGCATCGTGATCGGCCATGTGGCTGATCAATTCATTGGCCTTGCGCGATTCGTCGAGCGCGGTGCGCAGTGACTCTGTCTTGTCATGAACCTGCTGTTCAAGCGAATCGGCGAAATAGCGGATGCGATCCTGCCGAACGCCCGCAATGCGCGCGGCCAGTCCCAGAAACAGGGGCGCCGTATCGATCACATACAACAGCACGTTATGGTGAGCCTGCCGGATGATTTCAGCCAGCGTGCCGGCCGTGCCAAAGCCTTCCACCAACAGCAGAAACAGCACGGACAAGACGGGAAAGCACAATCCGAATGCCGCACCGTAAAACGTATATTTATTCGCCTCGCTCCAGTTTTTCATGCTCCCTCCAAATCCACACCCGATTATTCATTTATTGGTTTTCCTGATTTTAATTATATTTAAGAGCAAACAATCCTAATTTCTTGTTATTAATATGATTGTTGCTGGCGGCCATGTCTGTTTTTTGCCCGTCCCGACCATTACAAATCCGCTGCCATTTCACCCATTCACCACCGGCTTTCCTCCTCTGCAGGCATCACAAACCTGGGGGCGGCCCGACAGTTATTCACTGATCTGACCTGTTCGCAACCCTTTCAGTTACATGGCTTTGACAGGGACAAACATTGCCCCAGGCGCCGGACGGGATTAAAATGCCGCACTTTTCGCTTTAATTTTGCGGCTTGCCTGTGGGCAGGCCGCTGTTGCCTGAGCACACAGAACCATGGATCGACAACGCTGGCTGGACGGGACGCTGTATTCACCCGATTTTGAACAGGATAGCTGCGGCTTCGGCCTGATTGCGCAGATGGACAATCAGCCCAGCCACACGCTGGTGCAGAACGCGATTGGCTCGCTGGCCTGCATGACACACCGCGGCGCGATTGCGGCCGACGGCTTGTCGGGTGACGGCTGTGGCCTGCTGTTCAAGAAACCGGACGCTTTCCTGCGCACCGTGGCAGGCGAAGCAGGCTTTGCGCTGGGCGAGCTGTATGCCGCCGGATTGCTGTTTCTGTCGCGCGACAAGGCACAGCAGGATTCCTCACGCACCACGCTCAAAACCGAACTCGAAACCCAGGGCCTGATCGTCGCGGGTTTCCGCCTGGTACCAACCGATGCCAGCGTGTGCGGCGAATCGGCGCTGGCATCGCTGCCACACATCGAAATGGTGTTCGTGAACGCGGCCGCCGGCATGAGCGAAGACGACTTCGAGCGCAAGCTCTACATCGCGCGCCGTCGCGCCGAAAAGCTGCTTGAGCCGACCGACCCGGTGTTCTACCTGCCGACGCTGTCGTGCCGCGTGATCAGCTACAAGGGCCTGGTGATGCCGGACAACCTGCCGGTGTTTTACCCCGATCTCAGCGATGCGCGCTTTGAATCGAGCCTCGCCGTATTCCACCAGCGTTTCTCCACCAACACCTGGCCGCAGTGGCGCCTGGCACAGCCGTTCCGCTACCTGGCACACAACGGCGAAATCAACACGGTGCAGGGCAACCGCAACTGGAGCCGCGCCCGCGAACAGAAATTCGAAACCCCGCTGATCCCGAACATGGACGATATCCGTCCCATCGTCGGCACCAAGGGCTCCGATTCGATGAGCCTCGACAACATGGTCGAAGGCCTGGTCATGGGTGGCACCGGCCTGTTCCGCGCGCTGCGCCTGGTGATTCCGCCGGCCTGGCAAAACGTCGAGTCGATGGACGCCGACATCCGCGCCTTCTACGAATACAACTCGATGCACATGGAGCCGTGGGACGGCCCCGCCGGGATCGTTTTGACCGATGGCCGCTATGCCGCCTGCACGCTCGACCGCAACGGCCTGCGCCCGGCACGCTGGGTGCTGACCAAGGACCGCATCCTGACCATCGCGTCCGAAGTCGGCGTGTGGCAGATCGACCCGGCCAATGTCGAGCGCAAAGGCCGCGTCAAGCCCGGCCAGATGGTCGCCGCCGACCTCGAAACCGGCCGCCTGCTGATGCCGGAAGACATCGACAATGAACTGAAGGGCGCACAACCCTACCGCGCGTGGCTGAAAGCCGGCGCGGTCAAACTCGACCTGTCGATCCAGCAGGATGCCGATTTGCCGGTAATGGATGCACCCAGCCTGCTGACGCACCAGAAGCTGTTCAACGTCAGCTTCGAGGAGCGCGACCAGATCATTCGCGTGCTGGCCGAGGACGGCGCCGAGGCCATCGGCTCGATGGGCGACGACACGCCCATGGCGGTGCTGTCGCAAAAGGTGCGCTCGCCTTTCGATTACCTGCGCCAGCAGTTCGCACAGGTGACCAACCCGCCGATCGACCCGATCCGCGAAGCCATCGTCATGTCGCTCAACACCAGCTTCGGCCGCGAGCGCAACCTGTTCCACGAAACGCCCGATCACGCGCATCGGGTGGAAGTGCATACCCCGCTGCTGTCGAAGGAGGCCTTCGACAAATTGCTGAACCTGAACGACCCGGCCTTCACGCCGGTCGCGCTCGACCTGCATTACGACCCGGCCACGACCACGCTCGAAGCCGCCATCAAGGCACTGACCGAACGCGCCATCGCTTCCGTGCGTGAAGGCAAGATCATACTGGTGCTGTCCGACCGCAATATTGCGCAGGACCGCCTGCCGATTCACGCGCTGTTTGCCGTCGGCGCGGTGCACCACGCCCTGATCGCGGCCGGCCTGCGCTGCAACGCCAACATCGTGGTGGAAACCGGCACCGTGCGCGACCCGCACCACTACGCCTGCCTGATCGGTTATGGCGCAACGGCCGTGTATCCCTATCTCGCCTATCAGGTCATCGGCGAATTCGTCAAAACCGGCGAGATCAAGCCCAACCTCGAAAAAGCCCTGTCCAATTTCCGCAAGGGCATGGACAAGGGCCTGTACAAGGTGCTGTCGAAGATGGGCATTTCGCTGGTGGCGAGCTATCGCGGCGCACAGCTGTTCGAAGGCGTGGGCCTGCACGAGGATGTGGTGGCGCTGTGCCTCAAGGGCACGGTATCGCGTATCTCCGGCGCGCATTTCGACGATTTCGAATCCGACCAGAAGCTTCTGCACAAGACCGCATTCAACCCGTTGCGTCCGCTGTCGGCGGGCGGTCTGCTGAAGTTCATCTTCGGCGAGGAGTTCCACGCCTACAACCCCGATGTGGTGCAGCAACTGCAGAAAGCCGTGCAGTCGGGCGACTACGCCGAGTTCAAGAAATATTCCGAAATCGTCAACACGCGCCCGGTGGCGATGCTGCGCGACCTGATGACGCTGAAAGCCGGCACGGCCCACGGCATCAACCCCATCCCGCTGGACGAAGTCGAACCCCTGGAAACCATCCTCAAGCGCTTCGATTCGGCCGGCATGTCGCTCGGCGCGCTGTCGCCGGAAGCGCATGAAGCGCTGGCCGAAGGCATGAACCGCATCGGCGGCCGTTCCAACTCGGGCGAAGGTGGCGAAGATCCGAAACGCTACGGCACCTCCAAGACCTCCAAGATCAAGCAGATTGCGTCCGGTCGTTTTGGCGTGACCGCAACCTACCTGATCAACGCCGAAGTGCTGCAGATCAAGATCGCGCAGGGCGCCAAGCCCGGCGAAGGCGGCCAGTTGCCGGGTGACAAGGTGTCGCCGATGATTGCCAGCCTGCGTCACTGCAAGCCCGGCACGACGCTGATTTCGCCGCCGCCGCATCACGATATTTACTCGATCGAAGACCTGGCGCAGCTGATTTTCGACCTCAAGCAGGTCAACCCGGATGCGCTGGTATCGGTGAAGCTGGTGGCCGAGCCCGGCGTCGGCACGATTGCCGCCGGCGTGGCCAAGGCCTATGCCGACCTCATCACCATTTCCGGCTACGACGGCGGCACCGGCGCAAGCCCGCTGGCCAGCGTGAAATATGCCGGCTCACCGTGGGAACTCGGTCTCTCCGAAGCGCAACAGGTGCTGCGCGCCAACGGCCTGCGCGGCCGGGTACGCGTGCAGACCGACGGCGGCCTGAAGACCGGCCTCGACGTGGTCAAGGCGGCGATCCTGGGTGCGGAGTCTTTCGGCTTCGGCACCGGACCGATGGTCGCGCTGGGCTGCAAATACCTGCGCATCTGCCACCTGAACAACTGTGCCACCGGCATCGCCACGCAGAACGACACGCTGCGCCGCGACCATTTCATCGGCCTGCCCGACATGGTGGTGAACTACTTCAAGTTCGTCGCCGAGGAAACGCGTGAACTGATGGCCTCGCTCGGCATCCGCAATCTGACCGACCTGATCGGCCGTACCGACCTGCTGGACATCTCGGCGGGCGACACGCCGCGCCAGGGCCGCCTCAGGCTCGACGCGCTGCTGTCGCAGGGCGACATCCCGGCCGACGCGCCGCGCTTTGCGCAGCAGGAACGCAATCCCTCGTTCGACAAGGGCGAGCTGGCCGAGCAGATGGTGGTCGATGCGCTGGCCGCGATCAAGGCCGGCACGCCGATCGAACTGGCCTACGAAGTGCGCAACATCAACCGCTCGATCGGCGCACGCCTGTCAGGCGAAATCGCCAAGGCACATGGCAGCAAGGGCCTGCCGGACAATACCCTGCGTATCAAGCTGACCGGCTCGGCCGGCCAGAGCCTGGGGGTGTGGAACCACAAGGGCCTGACGATCACGCTGGAAGGCGACGCCAACGACTACGTCGGCAAGGGCATGGGCGGCGGACGGCTGGTCATTTTCCCGCCGCGTGTTGCTTCCTTCGAGGCGCATCGCAACACCCTGATTGGCAACACCTGCCTGTATGGCGCCACCGGCGGCGAGCTCTACGCTGCCGGCATGGGCGGCGAGCGCTTTGGCGTGCGCAACTCCGGCGCGCTGGCGGTGGTGGAAGGCGTGGGCGATCACGGCTGCGAATACATGACCGGCGGCGTGGTCATCGTGCTGAGCGCGACCGGCCTCAACTTCGGCGCCGGCATGAGTGGCGGCATGGCCTTCGTGGTCGACGACGCGGGCGATTTCGTGTCGAAGACCAACAAGGAAATGGTCGAGCTGACCCGCATCGTCAGCGACGAAACCGAACCGTTCCGCGTGTTCCTCAAGGCCCAGATCGAACGCCATGTAGCGTTGACCGACAGCGCCCACGCCAAGGCCCTGCTGGCCGACTTTGACGCCACGCTGGCCAAGGTCTGGCTGGTCAAGCCGAAGCGCATTTCGATTGAAGATCTGGTCGAGGATATTCCCGGCCAGTCACTAACAGCAGTGAGTGCATGATGGGTGACGTATTCCAGTTTTTGAAGCAGGCACGGCGCGACGGTGAAAAAACCGAGGCGGATGTACGC
>JAIOJU010000120.1 GCA_019911765.1 Thiobacillus sp. | reverse complement strand
GTGATGGGTCTGGCCAAGGCCAGCCTTGAATCCAATGTCTACTACATGGCACAGAGCCTGGGTCCAAAAGGCATACGCGTCAACGCAGTGTCAGCCGGCCCGATCAGAACGCTGGCCGCCAGCGGAATCGCCAAATTCAACGAAAAGCTCGACGTTGTCGCCAAGAACGCACCGCTGCGTCGCAACGTCACCATCGAAGAGGTTGGCAATGTGGCGGCCTTCCTGATGAGCGACCTGGCTTCCGGCATGACCGGGGAAATCACCTACGTTGATGCTGGGTTTAACACCACCGCCGGCGCCGGTGATGACTAACCCTGATGGCAGGCAATAAAAAACGCGCCGACCGGCGCGTTTTTTATTACCTGCCTGATTTATTTATCGACCCTCAATCGCATTTGGCTTGATCGTGACCTTCTGGCTCGAGGTAATCAGCGTCACCATCGCCTTCATGTCTGCACGCTGTTGTGCCTGCATCACACCTTGACCGATGGATGACAGCAGCATCGGATCCGGGGTGGTTGCTTCCAGCACACGACTCACCCGGAAAATGCGATACGAGCCGTCAGGACGGGTTGTACCGGCATAGCCCGGAAGCCTGTCGGCATTCACCCGGAATACCGCCTTGACTCCTGCAGCGTCCAGTTCGGCCGAAGGCTGGCGTCCCACCACCTGGAACGCCGACCAGTTCAAGCCGGATTCCTCACCCTTTGCCAGAGCCTGGGTCAGTGCCTCCCCTTTTTGCATCAGCAAACGTGAACTCTGCGCGGCGCGCAACTTGGCTTCAATCGCTTGGGACACTTCTGCCAGCGGACGCAATCGCGCTGCACGGTGCTCCGCGACCCGCGCCGACACCAGCATGCCGGGCTGCACCTCAATCGCCTCCGTATTGTGTTTGGACTTGATCGATTCCGGGCTGAACAGTGCCGCCGACAAGCCCGCGTGGTTGAAAGGCGGCGGCGCAGTCTTGGCGGTCATCCAGCTGCTTTGCTGCAGCGCCAGTTTGGCGGCCGTCGCTGCGGGCTGCAAGGACGCGGCATTTTCATAGACCAGATTGCTGAAATTGTCGGCCAGACCGGCGAAGATTTTTTGTGCCTGCTGCTTGCGCAATTCATCCACCACCGCTGCCCGCACCTGGGCCAGGGGCACGGTCGTGGCGGCCTGAATACCATCCAGACGAATGACGTGATAGCCAAAGTCGGATTCCACCGGCCCGCGGATTTCATTGGGCTTCATTGCAAACACCGCGTCTTCGAAGGGCTTGACCATCATCCCCCGGCCAAAGGTCCCCAAACTGCCATCCTGCGCAGCCGAGCCCGGGTCCTGCGACTGTGTGCGTGCCAGCTCGGCAAAGCGCTCGGGCGTCTTTAACAGAGTCTGATACAGTTCGGTGGCCTTTGCCTTGGCTTTGGCTCGTTGTGCTGCGTCTGCATTGGCATCAACGGTAATCAGGATATGGCTCGCGCTACGCTGCTCGGGCTGACCAAACTGAGCCGCATGCGAAGAATAGTAATTCGTCACGTCCTGCTCGCTTACCGCTATGCCCGCAGCGACAGCGTTCCTGTCCAGCACCAGATACTCGGCACGGATTTGCTCGGGTTCGGTGAACTCGGCCTTGTTGGCTGAGTAGTAGCGCGCCACATCGTCCGCCGTCACCTTGATCTGCGAGGCAACACTTGAAGCAGGCAGATCAACCCAGGAGACTTCACGCTGCTGTGCCACCAGACCGGCTATCTGCGAAAGCGATGCGCTGGAGGGAAAGGCTGCGAGCGACACCGGGCTGGTGATGGCTTCCAGCATGAACGACTGTCGCAAGTCATTTTCAAATTGTGCGGGGGTACGTCCATTCTGGCGCAGGATCGCTTCATATCGCGGCTGCGAGAATTTTCCATCCTGCTGGAAAGCGGGGATCTGCGCCAGCACGGATGCCAGATAGGCATCCGGTGCCAGGAAATTGAGCTTGTGGGCATCCTGTAGCAAAGCCTTGCGCTCGATCATGCTATCGAGCACCTGCTTGCGGAAATCAGCGGTCTCAGTAACGGCAGGATCAAATGCTGGCCCGAGCGACTCACGCATGCGATCACTCTGTGCCTGAATCTCTCGCGTCAACTCCTCGCGTGAAATGCCAAGCTTGCCAACCTCGGCAACCACATTGCTGCTGCCGTCACCCTTCATGTAAGAGTCCACGCCAAACAGGGCAAAGGTAATTGCGATCAAGGCCAGGATGACTTTTGCCAACCACCCCTGAGCATGCTTGCGGATTGCTTCGAGCACGGTTCCACTCCAGAAATAACGTCAACGCGAATTCTCGCGCACTTTGCCCTTCGCGTCATCGCCCTGATGCCAGATAAATCCAGGCGGTGAAAAATGCGACGGGGCTGAAATGAAAAAAGGCGAACTTGCGTTCGCCTTTTTTGGTGTTGGCGGAGTGGACGGGACTCGAACCCGCGACCCCCGGCGTGACAGGCCGGTATTCTAACCAACTGAACTACCACTCCATAGCGGCACAAGAAATCGTGCGGCTTAAAAGTTACTACAGTATTTTTGCCCTACTGGTGGGTGCTGAGGGGCTCGAACCCCCGACATTCGCCGTGTAAAGGCGACGCTCTACCAGCTGAGCTAAGCACCCGACGAAGACCGAGATTCTACAATGTTTTTCCCGATCCTGCCAAACGCTAAGTGCATTTATTATTAATTAATTGCGTCTTTCAGACCCTTGCCGGCGCGGAACTTCGGCACCTTGGCTGCTTTGATCTTGATGGTTGCGCCCGTGCGCGGATTGCGGCCAGTGCGTGCAGCACGCTTGCCCACATAAAAACTACCAAAACCTACCAGCGTTACCATGTCGCCTTTTTTCAGTGCTTTCTTGACGGCCTCAACGGTTGCATCAAGCGCACGACCGGCAGCGGCTTTGGAAATATCAGCCGAGTCGGCAATCGCATCAATCAATTCGGATTTGTTCACGTGTTGTCCCCTTCACTCAAGTGGCACAGGAAAACCCTGTGGACGCTTTTATAGCAATCCGCAAAACCTTGTGTCAAGCGGTTTTCCAGCCTATGCACAAAAAAATCCCGCGACTGGCGCGGGATTCGAGTGAGCATCCGGAAAAATGTCAGTGCTTGAGTGCTGCCGCAGTCGCTTCGTCTTCGTCTGGCACAGCGATTGCGGGTGCTTCTTCCTCAGGATCATCCACCAAAGGCTCGGGCGCATATTCCAATGCCAATTCAAGAACTTGGTCTATCCACTTGACAGGATGAATGTCGAGTTTGTTCTTGATGTTGTCTGGAATCTCGGTCAAATCCTTGACGTTTTCCTGCGGAATCAGCACGGTCTTGATGCCGCCGCGATGGGCCGCCAACAATTTTTCTTTCAAACCGCCAATCGGCAAAACTTCGCCGCGCAAAGTGATTTCGCCCGTCATTGCAACGTCCGCCCGCACCGGAATCCCGGTCAGGATCGACACCATCGACGTACAAAGTGCAATACCTGCCGACGGACCATCCTTGGGCGTCGCGCCCTCCGGCAAGTGGATATGGATATCGCGCTTCTGATAAAAGTCTTCGCGGATACCCAGTTTGCGCGATCGCGAACGCACTACCGACAACGCTGCCTGGATCGACTCCTGCATCACTTCACCCAGTTTTCCGGTCGTCGTCATCTTGCCGCGACCGTGCAGCGAGACCGCTTCGATCGTGAGCAATTCACCACCCACTTCGGTCCAGGCCAAACCCGTGACCTGTCCCACCTGGTTGTTCTTCTCGGCAATGCCAAAACTGAAGCGACGCACACCGAGATATTTTTCCAGATTGCGCGACGTCACCGAGATCTTGGTGCTCTGCTTTTTCATCAGCAACGCCTTGACGGCCTTGCGGCAGATCTTTGAAATCTCCCGTTCCAGGCTGCGCACACCCGCTTCACGCGTGTAATAACGCACGATGTCACGGATGGCCGACTCGGCAATCGCCAACTCGCCTTCCTTGATGCCATTGACCTTGAGTTGCTTGGTGACCAGATAGCGCTCGGCGATATTGATTTTTTCGTCTTCGGTATATCCCGACAGACGGATCACTTCCATCCGGTCCAGCAAGGGCGCGGGCAGATTGAGCGAATTGGCCGTGGCGACAAACATCACATCGGACAGATCGTATTCGACCTCGATGTAATGATCCTGGAAGGTGTGGTTCTGCTCGGGATCGAGCACTTCCAGCAAGGCCGAAGAGGGATCGCCGCGGAAATCCTGTCCCATCTTGTCGACTTCGTCGAGCAGGAACAACGGATTCCTCACGCCGACCTTGGTCAGGCTTTGCAGTATCTTGCCCGGCATCGAGCCGATATAGGTGCGGCGGTGACCGCGAATCTCGGATTCGTCCCGCACGCCGCCCAGCGCCATGCGCACGAACTTGCGATTGGTTGCGCGCGCAATCGACTGGCCGAGCGAGGTTTTACCCACGCCGGGTGGCCCGACCAGACACAGGATCGGTGCCTTTACCTTGTCCACGCGCTGCTGGACTGCCAGGTATTCGAGAATGCGTTCCTTGACCTTGTCGAGACCATAGTGGTCCTGATCAAGCACTTTTTCGGCCTTGGCCAGATCCTTGCTGATCTTGGTTTTTTTCTTCCACGGCAGACCGACCATCGCCTCGATGTAGCTACGGATCACGGTGGCTTCGGCCGACATCGGCGACATCATTTTCAGCTTTTTCAACTCGCCCATGGCCTTGGCTTCGGCCTCTTTGGACATGTTGGCCTGCTTGATACGCTTTTCCAGTTCTTCCAGCTCGGCGCCTTCTTCGATGTCGCCCAGTTCTTTCTGGATCGCCTTGACCTGCTCGTTCAGGTAATACTCGCGCTGGCTCTTCTCCATCTGCCGCTTGACGCGGCCACGGATGCGTTTTTCAACCTGCAGGATGTCGAGTTCACCTTCAAGCAAGCCCAGCAGATGCTCCAGGCGCTTGTTGACGCCGATCATCTCCAGCACTTCCTGCTTCTGCTCAAGCTTCAGCGGCAGGTGGGCGACGATGGTATCGGCCAGGCGACCGCCTTCATCGATGCCCGACAGGGAAGTCAGAATCTCCGGCGGAATTTTCTTGTTCAGTTTGACGTACTGGTCGAACTGCGTCAGCAGGGCGCGACGCATGGCTTCCACTTCCACCAGTTCCTCACCTTCGGCCGGCATGACCTCGGCACGTGCCGACAGATGAGTGCCGACATCGGTCACGTCCAGCACGCGCGCGCGCTGATTGCCTTCGACCAGCACCTTGACGGTGCCATCGGGCAGTTTCAGCATTTGCAGCACGGTGGCTACGCTGCCGGTGTCGTAGAGATCTTCCGGGGTGGGATCATCCTGGGCAGCAGTTTTCTGCGCCACCAACAGGATGCTTTTGCCGGATTCCATCGAGGTTTCCAGCGCTTTGATTGATTTGGGGCGGCCGACGAACAGCGGGATGACCATGTGGGGAAACACCACCACATCCCTAAGCGGCAACAGCGGCAGATCAATCTGTTCCTTGGATACGTTGTCGCTCATCATGATTCCTAGTCAGGTTTAAGGAAAGGATGCGCGGCACTCAACCACGCTCATCCACAGTTGGGGGGCATAGTTCGAATTTCAAGATGGCCGACAGGTTCCCCTGTCAGCCTCTTTGTTCAAGCTCCAGCAGCCAGCGGCTGATCGTCTTGCTCGGAATAAATCAGCAAGGGCTTGCCCTCGCCGTTGATCAGGCCGTCATCCACGACCACCTTGCTGACACCTTTGAGGGACGGCAGGTCATACATGGTATCGAGCAGGGCGTGCTCGATAATCGAACGCAGGCCACGCGCACCGGTACGCCGTGCCAGCGCGCGCTTGGCGATCGCATCCAGCGCATCGTCACGGAACTCGAGTTCGACGCCTTCCATCTTGAAGAGTTTGGAGAACTGCTTGGTCAGCGCATTCTTCGGCTCGGTCAAAATGCGTACGAGTGCAGCTTCATCCAGTTCGTCCAGCGTCGTGACCACCGGCAAACGGCCCACAAACTCCGGGATCAATCCATATTTGATGAGATCTTCAGGCAAAACCTGATGCAACAGTTCAACGTCACGCTTGGTATCGTCGATGTTCTTGACCTGCGCACCAAAGCCGATTCCGCCCTTTTCGGTGCGACCGCGAATCACCTTCTCCAGTCCGCTGAACGCGCCACCGCAGACGAACAGGATATTGCTGGTATCGACCTGGACAAATTCCTGGTTCGGATGCTTGCGCCCGCCCTGCGGCGGCACCGATGCGGTAGTACCCTCGATCAGTTTCAGCAGCGCCTGCTGCACGCCCTCACCCGACACATCACGGGTAATCGAAGGATTGTCTGCCTTGCGTGAAATCTTGTCGATTTCATCAATGTAAACAATACCCTGCTTGGCCTTGTCGACATCGTAATCGCATTTTTGCAGCAGCTTCTGGATGATGTTCTCTACATCCTCGCCGACATAGCCTGCTTCGGTGAGCGTGGTGGCATCGGCAATCACGAACGGCACATTCAGCAATCGCGCCAGCGTTTGCGCCAGCAGGGTCTTGCCCGAACCGGTCGGACCAATCAGCAGAATGTTGCTCTTGGCCAGTTCGACATCACCCGTTCCGGCGTTGCTGCGCAGACGCTTGTAATGATTGTAAACAGCCACGGCCAGCGCTTTTTTCGCCTGGCCCTGGCCGATCACGTACTGGTCGAGGATGTCGCTGATTTCATGCGGCGTCGGCAAATCGGTGCTCGCACCCTTCTGGTTGTCAGCCTGCTGGATTTCCTCGCGGATGATGTCGTTGCACAACTCGACACATTCATCGCAAATGAATACCGATGGCCCGGCAATCAGCTTGCGCACCTCATGCTGGCTTTTGCCGCAGAAGGAGCAGTAAAGAAGTTTATCGCTCGAGCCTTTGTCTGACATTCCAGTTCCTTGCTTAATTGCCACTTAATTGCCAGATGCTTCGATACGGCTGGTCAGCACCTTGTCGACCAGACCATAGTTCACCGCATCATCTGCGCTCATGAAGTTGTCACGATCGGTATCGCGTTCGATCGCATCCATGCTTTGGCCGGTGTGCTTGGCCAGCATGTCGTTGAGGCGCGATTTCAGATAGAGGATTTCCTTGGCATGGATGGCGATATCCGATGCCTGGCCCTGAAAACCACCCAGCGGCTGGTGAATCATTACACGCGAGTTCGGCAGGCAGTAGCGCTTGCCCTTGGCACCCGCGGTCAGCAGGAATGCGCCCATGCTCGCGGCCTGGCCAATACACAGGGTAGACACATCCGGCTTGATGAACTGCATCGTGTCATAGATCGCCAGGCCAGCCGAAACCGAACCACCAGGCGAGTTGATATAGAAGTAGATGTCCTTGTCGGGGTTTTCCGATTCCAGAAACAACATCTGCGCAACCACCAGATTGGCTGTTGCGTCGTTTACCGGGCCAACCAGGAAAATGACCCGTTCCTTGAGCAGGCGCGAGTAGATGTCATAAGCACGCTCACCACGGCCGCTTTGCTCAACGACCATGGGGACCAAGCCCAGACCTTGGGGCTCGAAAGAATGGCTTTCAAAATCAATGTGCATCAGGTACGTCCCATCAGTTCTTCAAAGGAGGTTGTCACATCTTCCACCTGGGCCTGACCTGCGACCCATGCTACCACATTCTCTTCCAGCGCCAGGGACTCGATCTCCTGCATCCGCTCGGGGCTCTGGTAGTACCACTGCATCACCTGTTCCGGCTCTTCGTAGCTCTGGGCCTGTTCCTGGATCAAGCTGCGAATCTGCTCGGGCTGGGCCACCAGCTTGTGCGCCTGCACGATCTCGGCCAGGATCAATCCCAAACGCACGCGGCGTTCGGCCTGCCCTGTAAACATATCGGCACTAAGCTTCATGGTCTGAACCCCACGTTGCTGCATATCTGTCTCCGTCATGCTGCGCAGACGGTCGGTTTCCATGGCCACCAGGCTCTGCGGCAGGTCCAGCGTGCTGTTCTGCAGCAGCAGTTCCATCGACTGCTCCTTCAGCTTGGCCTGTACCCGGCGCTTCACTTCGCGTTCCAGGTTGGACTTCACTTCGGCCTTGAGTTTCTCGACGTCACCGTCTTCCACGCCCAGCGCCTTGGCGAACTCGGCATCTACCGGCGGCAGAACCGGAGCCTGCACGTCCTTGACCTGCACTTCGAAATGCGCGGCCTTGCCGGCGAGTTCCTTCGCGGCATAGTCGGCCGGGAAGGTCAGGTCAAAGCCCTTGTTATCGCCTGCCTTGAGCCCGATCAGGCTTTGCTCGAAATCCTTCAGCAAACGGCCTTCGCCGATGACGGCAGCGAAATCTTCGCCCTTGCCGCCTTCGAACGCCACGCCGTCAACCGTGCCCTGGTAATCAAACTTGACCAGATCGCCTTCCGCTGCAGCGCGGGCGGCTGATTCGAAGGTACGGCGCTGCTTCTGCAGCACTTCCAGCGTCTTCATCACATCGGCATCACCCAGAACCACCGTCGGGCGGCTGATCTTGCCCGTACTCAGGTCGCCTATCTTCACTTCAGGATAGACCTCAAAACTGGCACTGAAAGTCATTTCTGCAGCGTCCGTCTGCCCGGCTTTCGGCTCAAAGCGCGGATAACCTGCAATTTTCAGTTGATGGGACTGTACCGCCTCGCCAAAACGGCTTTGCAGGGTTTCGCCCAGCACTTCCTGGCGGACGCCACCCCCATGCTGGCGCGCCACGGCACTCAAGGGTGCCTTGCCCGGACGGAAGCCGTCCATCTTGACACTGCGTGCCAGGCGCTTGAGGCGGCTTTGCACTTCGGTTTCCAGCTGATCCATGGGCACGCTGATATCGAGGCGGCGGACCAGACCTTCGAGAACTTCAAGATTTGCTTGCATCACAATACTTCCTGGCTGAATTGAAATGGGTGGGTAAACGTCAAAAACCGATGGTGCGGGAGGGGGGACTCGAACCCCCACGCCTTGCGGCGCTGGAACCTAAATCCAGTGCGTCTACCAATTCCGCCACTCTCGCGGCCTGACCGTAAAACCTGCGACCAATAAGTGTAATATAATCAAAGCGATGCTGTCACCTAAACCGACCGGGCATCCAACCTAAGTCATTATTCCCATTCCGTTTTTTTGTTGCCGGTGCCGGTCGAACACTACGAAAACTTCCCTGTTGCGTCCTGGTTGCTGCCCAAACGGCTGCGCCGACCGGTCGAAGCCATTTACCACTTTGCACGCAGCGCGGACGATATTGCCGATGAAGGCGATGCCACTTCTGCCGAACGTTTGACCCAACTGGACGCATATCGCGTCCACTTGGACCGCATCGAGAACGGCGATGTGCCGGACGATCCCGTGTTCGGCCCGCTGGCCGAAGCCATACGCACCCACGCCATCCCGCTGACCCCGTTTCGCGACCTGCTATCGGCCTTCGCCCAGGATGTGGAAAAAACCCGCTATGCCGACTTTGGCGAAGTCATGGATTACTGTCGCCGCTCGGCCAACCCGGTGGGGCGCCTGATGATGCATCTGTACGGCGATCATGATCCACGTCATATCGCCTATTCCGATGCCATCTGCAGCAGCCTGCAGCTCATCAATTTCCTGCAGGATATCGCCATCGATTACCGGAAAGACCGCGTCTACCTGCCACAGGACGAGCTGGCGGCCAGCCACGTCAGCGAAACCCAGATCGCCCAGGGCGACACGCGCGGCATGTGGCACGCCATGATGCAGAAGCAGATTGAGCGTACCCGCAAGCTGCTGCAAGCGGGCGCGCCACTCGGTCGGCAACTCAAGGGACGCATCGGGCTGGAACTGCGCGTCACCATCCTCGGCGGTGAAACCATCCTGCGCAAGCTGCACGCCGACCCCGGCTGCGTGTTTCATAACCGCCCGGTGCTCACCAGAAAAGACTGGATCTCCATGCTTGGTCGAGGACTCATATAACCATGGACGTCCATCAGTATTGCCAGGATCGCGCTGCCGCCAGCGGTTCCAGCTTTTATTACAGTTTCGTCTTCCTGCCGCAGGACACGCGCCGCGCGATCACGGCGTTTTATGCGCTGTGCCGCGAACTCGACGACGTGGTGGACGAATGCCACGACCGCCAGGTTGCCGAGGCCAAGCTTGATTGGTGGCGCGAGGAAATCGCACGGTTTGCAGCCGGCGCACCGGAGCACCCGGCGACCCGTGCGCTGCTTGATACGCCACAAGGTCGCAATGCGCCGCCGGCCCTGTTGCTGGAAATCATCGACGGCATGGCGATGGATCTGGATGATCTGCGCTACCCCGATTTCAAATCGCTCAACCTGTATTGCTATCGCGTGGCGGGCGTGGTGGGAGAAGTCGCTGCCGCCATTTTTGGCGGTGCGCGCAACGAGGACGACCGCGCAATCCGCCGCTACGCGCATGAACTCGGCCTCGCCTTCCAGCTCACCAACATCATTCGCGATGTAGGCGAGGACGCACGGCGTGGGCGCATTTATCTGCCGCAGGACGAACTGGTCCGCTTCAACGTACGCGAAGCGGACCTTCTCGACGGCGTGGACACGCCCGAGTTTCAGGCATTGATGCAGTACCAGTTCGACCGCGCCAGCGCCTGCTACGATCGTGCACTTGCCGCACTGCCTGCCAGCGCACGGCGTAGTCAACGCCCCGGACGGGTGATGGCCGCCATTTATCGCACCTTGCTGGATGAAATCCGGCGCGCGCATTTCCCGGTGCTGCGCGCACGTGTCGCGCTCACGCCCCTGCGCAAGCTGTGGCTGGCGAGCAAAACCTGGCTGTTCCCGTGACGGCTGGCTTGAACAAGCACAGTGTCGCCGTCATCGGCGGCGGTTGGGCCGGCTGCGCCGCCGCACTGACGCTGGCTGAAGCGGGCGTCAATGTCACGCTGTACGAAGCCAGCCGCACGCTGGGCGGACGGGCACGCGCAGTCGAACTCGAGGGCCGTTCACTCGATAACGGCCAGCACATCCTGCTTGGCGCCTACGAGCAGACCCTGCAGT
>JAIOJU010000011.1 GCA_019911765.1 Thiobacillus sp. | reverse complement strand
GGGTGGCGCTGCTGGTGTTGCTGGGCTGGCGCTTGTGGTGGCTGCAAAAGCGTATCCGCCGGGGCGTGTTCGGCGCCAAGCTCACGCTCAAGTTGCTGCTGATGTTCGGCGTCGTCGCCTTGCTGCCAGGATTGGTGGTGTACGGTGCGTCGGTGTTTTTCCTGAATCGCTCGATCGAAACCTGGTTCGATGTCCGGGTGGACAACGCGCTGGCTTCCGGCGTCAATCTGGGACAGGCCGCGCTCGATGATCTGTTGCGCGAACTGGATAAAAAAGCCGAACGGATGGCGCTGTCCCTGTCGGACGAAGGCATGGGTTCCATCATCACCAGCCTGTCCACACTGCGCGAACAAAGCACGGTGCAGGAGCTGACCCTGTTCGACGAGCGCGGCGGCGTGGTCGCCCACGTCAGCGGCGAGCGCGGCGCATTGCTGCCGGTGTTGCCCGACCGCGCCGTGCTGTGGCAGGTGCGGCAGCAACAGCCCTATAGCCGCATTGAAGAAGTGCCGGAACGTGGGCTCATCATGCATGTCATCGTGCCGGTATACACCAGCGCGCTGATCGGCGAGACGCGTGTACTGCAGCTGGTGCAGCCGGTCCCGGACACACTGGCGCGGGATGCGCAGGCGGTGCAGCTGGCGTATCAGGAGTATCAGGAGATCGCTGTTTCACGGCTGGGCCTGAAGCGGATCTATGGCGTGGCCCTGACACTTACACTGATGCTGGCACTGCTGATGACGCTGGTGATCGCGTATTTGCTGTCGGAGCGGCTGGGCTCTCCTCTGCGCACGCTGGCACGCGGTACCCGTGCCGTGGCCAAGGGGGATTTCTCGCAAATGCCCATGTTGAAAAGCCGTGATGAACTGGGCGTCTTGATCCAGTCGTTCAATCGCATGACGCGACAACTCTCCGACGCGCGCGAACAGGTTGCGCAGAACCACCAGCAAACCGAGCAGGCCAAGGCCTTCCTCGAACGGGTGCTGGCCAACCTGTCATCGGGTGTGGTGGTGCTGGATGAGGGGCTGCGGATCCGTACCATGAACAGCGCGGCAGCCCATATTCTTGGGGTGGAAGCAGCCGTACTGGATGCGCAGCCGCTGACCGGGCTGGGCCGGGCGGATGAGGCCCTGCATGCGTTTGGCACAACGGTGGCGGCGCGCTTTGGCGAGCACGCAGGCGAATGGCAGGAGCAGATCGATTATGCGGGTCACGGCGGCAATCAATCGCTGCTGCTGCGCGGGACACGCTTGCCGTCAGGCGTCGAACGGGGCTATGTGCTGGTGTTTGACGATGTGACCAAACTGATCGATGCCGAGCGCAACGCCGCCTGGAGCGAGGTGGCGCGCAGGCTGGCACACGAGATCAAGAATCCGCTCACGCCGATTCAATTGTCTGCCGAGCGCATTGCACGAAAACTGGACGGCCGCCTGCCGCCGGCGGAAGCGGAATTTCTGGCACGTGCCACGCAAACCATCGTCAATCAGGTGGCCGCGATGAAAAGCATGGTAGACGCGTTTGCGGGCTATGCGCGGATGCCGCGCGCCAAGCTCGAGGCACTTGACCTCAACGCACTGGTACATGAAGTGCTGTCTTTGTACGATGCCAAGGCCTTGGGTTTGCAACTGCATCTCGATGCGGACTTGCCGCGAATTGCAGGTGACTCCACATTATTGCGTCAAGTGATACATAATCTGTTGCAAAATGCGCAAGATGCGTTGAATGGCCATTCAGCACCGTGTGTTGAAGTCACCACGCATCCGAATAACAATACGGTGTGTTTGACCGTAGCAGACAATGGGGCGGGATTTCCGGAACATCTGATGACGCGTCTGTTCGAGCCCTATGCAACCACCAAGGCCAAAGGGACAGGGCTGGGTCTGGCGATCGTTAAAAAAATTGTGGAAGAACACCAGGGCAAAATCCAGATCGAAAATCTTAAATCGGGCGGCGCGGCCATTCGTATCGCGCTGCCTGTTTTTGTGGCAGCCGGAGAAAACACGTGAGCGGGCATATTCTCGTCGTGGACGATGAAGTAGGCATTCGTGAGTTGTTGTCGGAAATCCTCACCGATGAGGGGTATGACGTTCACCTGGCCGAGAATGCCGAATCCGCACGTGCTTTCCGTTCCCAGCGTCGACCCGATCTGGTGTTGCTCGACATCTGGATGCCCGATACCGATGGCGTCACCC
>JAIOJU010000119.1 GCA_019911765.1 Thiobacillus sp. | reverse complement strand
GTGCTCGGCTGCAATGGCTACGACATCGTCGACCTCGGCGTGATGGTGCCGGCGCAGAAGATTCTCGATGCCGCCCGCGAACACAAGGCCGACATCATCGGCCTGTCGGGCCTGATCACGCCCTCGCTGGAAGAAATGGCGCATGTCGCCCGCGAAATGCAGCGGCAGGGCTTCACCATTCCCTTGCTGATCGGTGGCGCCACCACCTCGCTGGCGCACACCGCGGTCAAGATCGAACCGAACTACGAACACCCGGTGGTGTACGTCAAGGACGCCTCGCGTGCGGTCGGCGTCTGCACCCAGTTGCTGTCGAACGACATGCGCGACGCCTTTGCCGCCGAGATCCGCGCCGATTACGCAAGCACGCGCGAACGCCACCTCAAGCACAAATCCGACACCGTGCGGCTGCCGCTGGCCGGGGCGCGCGCCAACAAGTTCGCCATCGACTGGTCACGCTACACGCCGCCCGCCCCGAAACAGCCCGGCGTCCATGTTCTGAAAGCCTACGATCTGGCCCGGCTCGCCGAGATGATCGACTGGACGCCGTTCTTCGCCTCGTGGGAATTACACGGCAAGTTTCCGAAAATCCTCGACGATGCAGTCGTCGGCACCGAGGCGACCAAGCTCTACGCCGACGCCCAGGCCATGCTGAAGCAGATGATCGCGGAAAACTGGGTCGAGGCACGCGCCGTGTTCGGCCTGTTTCCCGCCAACACGGTCGATGACGACGATATCGCCGTCTACACCGACGAGTCGCGCAGCGAAAAACTCATGACCTGGCACAACCTGCGCCAGCAGATGAAAAAACCGGAAGGCCGCGCCAACCTGTGCATCGCCGACTTCGTCGCGCCGCAGGCCAGCGGTCTCAAGGATTATCTCGGCGCCTTCGTCGTCACCGCCGGCATCGGCGAGGACGAACGCGCCCAGGCCTTCGAAGCCGCGCACGACGATTACTCGGCCATCCTGTTCAAGTCGCTGTGCGACCGCCTGGCCGAAGCCTTCGCCGAACACCTGCATCTGCGTGTGCGCAAAGAGTTCTGGGGCTATGCCAGCGAGGAAGCACTCGCCAACGACGATCTGATCGGAGAAAAATACCAGGGCATCCGCCCTGCGCCGGGCTATCCCGCCTGTCCCGAACACAGCGAAAAAGCCGGCCTATTCGAGGTCCTCGACGCCACGGCACAGATAGGCGTCAAGCTGACCGAGAATTTCGCCATGTGGCCGGGGGCGGCGGTGTCGGGCTTCTACCTGTCACACCCCGACAGCCAGTATTTCGCGGTGGCCAAGATCGAGCGCGACCAGGTCGAGGACTACGCCCGGCGCAAGGGCTGGACGCTGGTGGAAGCTGAACGCTGGCTGGCGCCGAATCTGGCCTACCAGCCCGGTTGATTGATTGCGGGACTCGGGCACTGCCCACCCGGGTCCAATGTTTCAGGGCTTACCAACCCTGCTGCAGCATCTTCTCCAACCAAAACAGCCCGATCACGGTCTTGGTCTCGCAGATCCTGCCGCTGCGAACCCAGTCCATGGCCTCGCCAAACGGCACCCGCAAAATTTCCAGGAACTCGTCCGGGTCGCGACCGTGGTTGCCTTCCGTAAGCCCTTTCGCCAGATAAAACGCCAGCCGCTCGTCCGAGTAGCCGATGCAGGGGTAAATGGTGGTGACTTCGCGCCACTCGCTGGCGGTGTAGCCGGTTTCTTCTTCGAGTTCGCGCCGGGCGCAGGTCAGATCCGCTTCGCCGGCGTCGATCTTGCCGGCGGGCAGCTCGATGAAATCACGATGCAGCGGATAGCGGTGCTGGCGTTCCAGTAGCAGGTCGCCGTTCTCGAACACGGGGATGACGACGACGGCACCGGGATGAACGATGTATTCGCGCGTCGATTCGCCGCCGTTGGGCAGGCGCACGCGGTCGCGCTTGACGTGCATGAGCCGGCCCTTGAAGACGGTTTCGCTGTCGAGTTCGGTTTCTGTGAGCGTAGGAGAGGGGTCTGTCGGATCGTTTTTCATGCCCGCCATGATACCGAGGACGGGCAAAAAAATAGCCAGGCTCTTGCGAACCTGGCCGAATGAGGAGCCAAACCCCTCGTTGCGGAGAACTTCCTCGCTTGGGGCGGAAACCACAAGCCCGCTCATCCTACGGAGGGGTTTGAAAAATGGATATACAACTTTAGTTGTAGATGGATGTTAACTTGTTGTTTAAATTGATTTAATAATTTCACGCAGGGCTGAATACTGCCGCCTGCTGACCATTAATCGTTCATCCAGGCCGTCCAGCCGCAGGAAATGACCGTCATCGTCACCCGGTAATTTGCCGATTTCCCGGATCCGCTCACGCGCCACTAGACAGTTGCGATGGATGCGCAAAAAAGCGTCATCGAACTCGCCTTCCAGCCGGGTGAGCGATTCCTCGATCAGGAACTCGCGTGCCGCGGTACGGACGGTGACATATTTCAGTTCGGCCTTGAGATAGAGGATATCCGCCAACGGGATCAGCACGACGCGCCCCTTTTCGTTGACGGACAAATGGGTGCGCGCCTTTGAATGCGCTTCCCGCAAATGCTCGAGCGTGGCGGCATTCAGGCTGTGCGCCCGCGACAGGGCGCGCACCAGACGGTCGGCCCGCACTGGCTTGAGCAGGTAATCGACCGCGTTGAGATCAAACGCCTGACAGGCATAGGCATCGTAAGCGGTGCTGAAGATGATGGCCGGCGGGTTAGGCAAGCGGTTGAGGTGGCCCGCGCATTCCAGGCCGTCCATGCCAGGCATGCGGATGTCGAGCAGCACCACATCGACCGGCTGGTCCTGCACCCGGTTCAGCGCATCCAGCCCGTTGCTGACCTCGCCGACGATTTCGACCGGCAACTGGTCGGCACAGTCGGCCAGCACATCGCGCAGACGACGGCGCGCGGGCGCCTCGTCATCGGCGATCAGCAGGCGCAGCGGGGCTTTGGGTGCGTTCACGGGTATAGGGCATCACGATATGCACTTGATAAACGGTGCCCAGCGGCTCCAACTTGAGTTGGGCGTCGAGGTCAAAATGCAGCAGCAGGCGTTCGCGGATGTTGGCCAGCGCAATGCGATTGCCTTTATGGTGGCCGGATTCCGCAGCAATCGGATTGCGCACCACGATGTGCACCTTGTCCGAACTGCGATAGATATTCAGACTGATTTCACCGCCTTGCGGCTGCGGTTCGATGCCGTGGTAGACCGCGTTTTCCACCAGCGGCTGGATCACCAGCGGCGGAATCAACGCATCACCCGGCATGTTGCCGATATGCCAGACCACCTGCAGGCGATCCCCGAGGCGCAGTTGTTCCAGTTCCAGATAGGCGCGGGTGAGGGCGACTTCATCTTCCAGCGGCGCCAGCTGGCTGGCATTGCCCATCAGCGCACGGAACAGGTCGGCCATGTTTTCCAGCGCATGCTCGGCGCGGCGCGGATCGCTGCGCACCAGCGACAACACGGCATTCAGGCTGTTGAACAGGAAGTGTGGGCGAATGCGCGCCTGCAATGCCTGCAGGCGTGCCTCGGTAATCGCCGGAGACAGAGCACGGGCGCGCAAGTTGAAATACGCCAGCAATCCGGCGCCCAGCAGAAAAGAAAACACCACTACGGCCGTCAGCGGGTAAACATCCAGTTCAGTTAACAAGGGATTCAGCCACATCGTCGCCAGCAGCGGCACGGCCACGCCCAGC
>JAIOJU010000118.1 GCA_019911765.1 Thiobacillus sp. | reverse complement strand
CTCCCCGGCCCTCTCCCCTCGAGGGGGCGGAGTGAATGGCACCCTCTCCCCGGCCCTCTCCCCTCAAGGGAGAGGGTGTAATGCGGCGTGCGGGATTGAATGCGGGGGTGCGCTGGATCGCGGGCAAGCCCGCTCCTACATTTGTGGCGCTGGATGCGGGGGGGCGGGTGAATTGACGCGTTTGTTCGGTGCTCAATCTCATGGCAACGTGTCCGGCTTTTCAGCAATCAGGCCTGCGCCCGGCTGCGCGGCCGGTCGGGAAAGATAAAGCCCAGCACCCAGTCCAGCACGAACAGGAACACCAGGCCGATGACAAACAGCATGATGCCGGCGAAGCCGTGCAAAAAGCCCTGCCCCGCCTCGTCGCCCAGATGGTAGGTAACGAGGATCAGCACCATGACGCGGACGATGTTGGCGACAAAGGCAATCGGCAGGATGGCGGCCATGATGATGAGGTTGCGCGCGACGCTGGTGCGCTCCATCAGGTACAGGTAGAGCAGGCCCATGGCCGACAGGCTGAACATGGAATGCAGGCCGGAACAGGCATCGGCCACCAGCAGCTGATAGGGGCCGACACTGAGCGTGACGCCGTTGCGCGCGATGGGATAACCCGCGGCATACAGCACCTGTTCGGCGATGATCGAGATGTATTGCTTGAGCGGGCCGGTGGCGGCGTCGACGACGAAGCCGGGCAGCGGGACGATGAAGATGAGGAAGAACAGGGCGAACCACAGGGCGCGGGCGGCTTTCGCGCCCAGCGTAATCAGCAGCGCGCCGAGGATGACGGGGATCTGCGAGCCAACTTCGAACAGCAAGATGTCCTGCGAGCGGCCGAGCGCGTAGGCGAGCAGGCCGATGACGAGCAGGGTCCAGCCGATGGCCGCTTCGACGCCCGTGGGCCTGGCGGTGTCGGCCATGAACACGGCGCGGTTCTGCCAGATGAGGTACAGGGCAACCACCAGCACGATGGGGCCGTGGGCGTGGTCGTCCTCGTTCCACATGCCATGCGCCAGCATCCAGTAGGTGGGTACGTAAAGCACCAGCAGGCCGAGCACAACCGGCCACCAGGTCTTGAGGGGGGCCAGGGCGTCGAGCATATTGGCGCGTGGGGCAAGTGTGTTCATGCGATCAATCCAGGACGACGGCGCCCACGACCTGCGCGCCGGTAAAGATGATTTTTTCCTTCAGTTCGGCCAGCGGCGCCAGGCGGCTGACGTTGCGGCGGGTGGCAATCAGCATGCCGCCCGCACGCGCCGAAACCAGCTGGAAATCCGAGCTGATCTGTGACGGCGCGGTGTCCAGCAGGATGATGTCGTAGCTGGTTTCCAGGCCGGACAGCAGCGCGCCAAACGACGGGCGGGCCAGCAGTTCGGCCGGGTTGGGCGGCGGCGATCCGGCGGGCAGCACGGTCAATGTCGGAAACTGCTTGATGCCGTGCACCTGCAGCGAGGGCACGCGCTCGGCCAGGATGTCGGAAAACCCCATGCTGTTGCCCAGGCTGAAAATCTCGTGCTGGCGCGGTTGCCGCATGTTGGCGTCGATCAGCAGCACCTTGCGTCCCATCTGCGCAAACAGCACGGCGAGATTGGCGGCCAGGTAGCTCGATCCTTCGTCGGCCCGCGCACTGCCGACCGCCAGTGTCTTGCGGCCATCCTTGAACCAGCGCAGCAGCAGTTCCGAGCGCACCGAACGCAATGCTTCCGCCTCCTTGCTGTAGGGATCGGTGGCGGCGGTGAGTTCGGGGCTGAGGCCGGCCTCGGCCGCGGGAATGGTGGGGTATTCAAACTGGTGCGACAGTGCCTGCTGAATGTCGGCCTCGGTGACCAGGCCAAGCTGTAATGCTGCCGCGCCAAAGCGCAGGTCTTTTTCCTGCTGCAGTTTGAGAACGCGTTCCATGTCCTGCGGCTTGAGCTTGCCGGCGGCCTGCAGCAATTTGCCGATGTTGGCTTCGGCGCCGATGCTGGCTGCCGCGTCGCCGACGCGGCCCTGTTCGCTGATGCTGGTGAGTGAATTCATGTGAACCTCGACTTATTCGGTATGGGTGCGGTTGTCAGGCCTGAATACAGTTGCCGTCACACCGGCGAAAGCCGGTGTCCAGTTGCTTGATTTCACTGGATTCCGGCCTGCGCCGGAATGACGGATCGTTTGTCGTCTCACCGGCACAAGCCGGTGTCCAGTTAAGGTGACTCGAAACAAGTTGGTTGGCTTTGTGGTTCGACAGGCTCACCACGAACGAAATCAACCACGTGCCGTTCGTCCTGAGCCTGTCGAAGGACTTGTTCAGTGTCTCCTTGAACGCACTGGATTCCGGCTTGCGCCGGAATGACGGATCAATCGTTATTTTGGGCTGGCTCATTTCGCTCAGGCCATCGCCGGACGGTTGCGGCTGAACAATTGTTGCCGTCACACCGGCGAAAGCCGGTGTCCAGTTAAACGCACTGGATTCCGGCTTGCGCCGGAATGACGGATCAATCGTTATTTTGGGCTGGCTCATTTTGCTCAGGCCATCGCCGGACGGTTGCGGCTGAACAGGCGGCGCAGCGCTCTCAGGCGACGGCCTTTCTTGGTGACCTCGGCCAGCACCGGAATCTCCAGCCCGGCGGCAATGTCCTGGCCGGAACGCACGCGGCGGTCCAGCAGCTCGACCAGGAAGCCGATACCCACGCCCAGCAGGCTGCCCAAAAACACCGACAGCAGAATGTTCAGGAACACGCGCGGCTTGGAAGGCTCGAGCGGGGGCACGGCCGGGTTCAGCACGGCGATATCGGTTTGCGTGGACTGCGCTTCCATGCGGCTCTGGCCATAGCGCTGCAGGGCGGAATCGTAAATCTGCTGGGCATTTTGCAGGTCGCGCGCCAGCAGGGTGGCTTCTTCGCGCTGCTGTTTCAATTCCAGCACCTTGGCTTTTTGCCTGTCGAAGGCGCCGCTCAGTTCGTTGTAGCGCTGGCGTGCGGCGCCGGCGGTGGCGCCCACACCGCGCGTGGCGGTGCTGAGTTCGGTGGCGAGCTTGACCTTGTAGGTGTTGACCTCGGCCTGCAGGCGCAAAAACTCGGGGTGGTTGGCGCCCACGCGCCCGGCCAGTTCGGCCAGCTTGCCCTCGCCCTGCGCCACCTGCGCTTTCAGGCCTTGCACCACCGGGTTGTTGATGACTTCGGGCAGGCTGCCGCTGTTGCGGGTGCGTGAACTGGCATCAAACGCCGCCGATTGGGCAGAGACCATCTGCCCGGCCAGGTCGGCCATGCGGCGCGTTTCCACATCGAGCCGCTCTTCCGATTCGACGATGCCCTTCTCGCGCTGATAGGCGGTGAGATTCTGTTGCGCCTGGTCCAGATTTGCGCGCAACTGGACAATCTGCTGGTCGAACCACTCGGCGGTCTGCTTGAGGGGAACAAGCCGGAGTTCCAGGCTGGTCTTGATATAGGTTTTGGCAAAGGTGTTGGCCATTGCCGCCGCGAATTGCGGATCGGTTCCGGTGAATGCGATGGTGATCACGCTGGACTCGCGCGAGGGATCCACTTCCAGCTTCTGCAGCAGCAGGTTGCCCAGCCACTGCTCGATCGTGCCCTTGCCTTCGGTCGCTTCCATGAACTGCTCGCGGGTGCCGGGGCTGTCCACCAGCTTCAGTTCGCTCACCACTTTTTGC
>JAIOJU010000117.1 GCA_019911765.1 Thiobacillus sp. | reverse complement strand
GAATTCGATACCGTCGGCGGACTCGTCGTATCGCGCTTCGGCCATCTGCCCAAGCGCGGCGAAACGGTCACCTTCGATGGCTTTATCTTCAGCGTGCTGCGTGCCGACAGCCGCCGGCTGCTCGCAGTGCGGGTGTCGCGCCTGCAAGCCGAGCCGGACGCGCAGTAGCCCAGCCGGATTTATAAGTTGTGGCTGCGGTCGCCGCGCGTAAACGCGGCCAGCGGCGCAGTGTTCCCCCTGGAAAACGCCATTGCCTTGAACAGGTCGCCCATCTCGGCGGGCGACACCAGGCGTTGTACGGCGTTGGCCTGCGGCAGATAAGCGGCCGCATCGCTGGGTGAAATCTGCATCAGCAATTCGGTCAGCCCGGCATTGAGCAGGAAATTTGCCTGGCTGGTATAGCCCGTCAGATCCAGTCCCGCAGCTTTACCCGCCCGCGCCACCGCGCTGAAATCAACGTGCGCGGTGAGATCGCACAGCCCCGGAAAATAGAACGGATCGTCCAGCGCATGATGGCGGTAATGCGCACGCAGCGTGCCCATGTGGCGCTGCGGATGGTAGTACTCACTCTCGCCGAATCCATAGTCGATCATCAGGATTAGGCCGTGATCCAGGCTCTGCGCGAGTGAGGCGATCAGCCCGTCGGCCGCCAGGTTGATCTCGGAAACATAGCCCGGCGCCAGGTTCAGGGCATCGGCGCGGGTGCGCAGCACGGGGTCGGAGATGGGACGGTCCTGCCATGCGAAGCGTTCGCCATCGGTCACCACGCCACGCACCATCGGCCCGGATTCGGTCCAGTGCACCAGCTCCACCGGCAGCGCGTCGAGCACCTCGTTGCCGAGAATGACGCCGCTGAAATGCTCGGGCAGGGCATCCAGCCAGTGCACCCGGTCGGCGAGATGCGGTCGATCACGTGCCACGGTTTCCTGCTGGCGCGCGCGCAGGTCAGCGCTCACTTCCAGGATGCTGTAGCGGGCGGGCAGGGCGTCGATCTGTTCCAGTTCGCCCAGCACATCCACCGCCAGCCGGCCGCTGCCGGCGCCCAGTTCCAGCACGTCGCCGCCGGTTTGCTGCAGGACCGGCGCGATGGCCCGGGCCAGCGTGCGGCCGAACAGCGGCGTCATTTCCGGCGCGGTGACAAAGTCGCCTGCCGCGCCCAGCTTGGTTGCGCCCGCCGCGTAGTAACCCAGGCCGGGCGCATAGAGCGCGGCTTCCATGTAGTGCGCAAACGATATCCAGCCGCCCGCGTGTTGAATCTGTTCCTGGAGATGCTTGACGACGCGCTGGCTGTGGACGAGGGCATCGGGGGAGGGGGTTGGCAGCATGCGGTGGATGACTTCATGGATAATGCGGGGTTCCAGGAATATTAAGGGCGAATCCCGATGCATGGCAAAACAGCGTTGATTACCGGCGGCGCAAAACGCGTGGGCGCGGCCTCGGCACGCCTGCTGCACGCAGCCGGCGCCAACCTGATGATCCATTACCGCAGCTCGGCGACCGAGGCACGCGCATTGCAGGACGAGTTGAATGCCATTCGTGCCGACTCGGTGGCGCTGATCCAGGCCGATCTGCTCGATATCGGCGGCCTGCCCAGCCTGATCCACAAGACCGTCGCCACCTTTGGCGGGCTGGATGTGCTGCTGAACAATGCATCGAGCTTTTACCCCACGCCGGTCGGCACCATCGCCGAAAAGGACTGGATCGACCTGATGGGCAGCAACCTCAAGGCGCCGCTGTTCCTGTCGCAGGCCGCCGCGCCCGAGCTTAAAAAACGCCGTGGCTGCATCATCAACATCACCGATATTCACGCCGACCGGCCGTTGAAAAGCTATGTCGTCTATTCCATCGCCAAGGCCGGACTGGTGGGCCTCACCAAATCGCTGGCGCGTGAACTGGCGCCCGAGGTGCGGGTCAACGCCGTCGCGCCGGGGCCGATCATGTGGCCGGAAGACGATGCCAATTTCGACGAGGTGTCACGCCAGCGCATCATCTCGCACACCATGCTGAAGCGCGCCGGCGACCCCACTGACATTGCCCTTGCCGTGCGTTTTTTTGCCATGGACACGCACTTCGTGACCGGGCAGGTGCTGGCGGTGGATGGTGGGCGCAGCGCGAAGCTTTGAAGGGGCGAGGGTGCGCTATCTGTCCCAGCCATTCTGCGAGGTGCCCTTCGACAGGCTTCCTTCGACAAGCTCGGGATGAACGGCTGATGGTGTGTCGTTCGTCCTGAGCTTGTCGAAGGACTGCCCGTTAAGGTGCAGTGCCAAAATTTATCTTTCCGTCGCCTGGGTGTTTCATCACCAGACGTATTCAATCAAACCGCAACCTTATTCTTGGTAACCCTAGTGCCTGACGCGATCAACCCTGTTGTGAACTGGACCGAAGCAGACACGGACCACTCGGCCCGCTGGCGTGCCGAGGGCGGCGCCCCGGCGCCCAAGCGCGTGATGGTCGTCGATGACCAGCTCACGGCAGATGCGGCCTACCGGCTGGCCAGCGAAGGCACGGCGTTGCTGTGGCGCGGCGATTTCCAGAATGCGCGTCAGCTGCTGCAGGCCATGGCCCGCCGCATCGACCGCAAACCGCGCAAGGCGGCGACCTCGCCGACCGAAGCCTTCAATTTTCATCGCCAGGCGCAGTCGCAACGCGCCCGCACGCTGGGGATGCTGCTGCTGCCACTGGACGCGGACTACAGCATTCCGCTGCGGCGCGCGCCGAATGTCAAGGAAGCCTGCTTTGAGGCCTATGGGCCGGGCGAGGACGCCTCGATCGTGTCGCTGCGCGAGTTGCTCGGTGTCATCGGTGCCCACGAATGGCGCAAGAAAGGCGTGGAAGTCGCAGCGCTCGAAGACCGCATTCACCCGCATTACGGCGTATTTTCGCCGGTACGCGGCGAATATGTCGGGCTGGTGAACACTGCGCCATTGCCCACCTCGAAGCTCGCTTTCGACATCGGCACGGGCTCCGGCGTGCTGGCCGCGGTGCTGGCGCATCGCGGCGTCAAGCACGTCGTCGCCACCGATCAGGACCCGCGTGCCCTGGCATGCGCGCGCCAGAATATCGCGCGGCTCGGGCTGAAAGGGCGGGTCGATGTGGTCGAGGCCAACCTGTTTCCCGAAGGCCGCGCACCGCTCATCGTCTGCAATCCGCCGTGGGTGCCCGCACGCGCCAACTCGCCGCTCGAACACGCGATCTACGATCCGGACAGCCGCATGCTGCTGGGCTTTCTGAACGGACTGGCCGCGCATCTGGAACCAGGCGGCGAAGGCTGGCTGATCCTGTCGGATCTGGCCGAACACCTGGGCTTGCGCTCGCGCGAGTGGCTGCTGGCCGCATTCGATGCAGCCGGGCTGGATGTGGTGGCGCGGATGGACACCAGGCCCACGCATCCCCGTGCGGCCGACGCCACCGATCCGCTGCATGCTGCGCGCGCGGCCGAGGTGACATCGCTGTGGCGACTTGCGGCGCGTTGAGCAGCGAGCTTTTTAAAACCAATCGAATTTTCGGAAATCATGACAAAGTGTCCGTTCGCCCTGAGCTCGTCGAAGGGCTGCTCGCATTGCGATGGGGCTTCGACAGGCTCAGCCCGAACGGATTTGGGTATCAGCCATGATTTCTGGAAAGCACCTATGATTCACCCTGCTTTATTAGGAACCGCATCATGAACACCCGCCGCCATTTGTTTACGTCCGAGTCCGTATCAGAAGGTCATCCCGACAAGATCGCTGACCAGATTTCGGACGCCATCCTCGATGCCTTCCTGGCCGAAGAACCCGAGGCCAAGGTGGCCTGCGAAACCCTGGTCGCCGACAACCTGGTGGTGATTACCGGCGAGTTCAAAACCGTGCGCCGCGAACTGTTCGACGAGGTGCGGGGCCGTGCCGAGGGCATCGCCCGCCAGGTGCTGCGCGACATCGGCTATCGCGATGCCGAAACCGGCATCGACCCCAACACCTGCGAAGTGCAGGTGCGCTTCAACCACCAGTCGATCCAGATTCACAAGGGCATCACGCTGGCCGGCGGCGATATCGGCGCCGGCGACCAGGGCCTGATGTTCGGCTATGCCTGCGACGAAACGCCCGACCTGATGCCGTACCCGATCTGGCTGGCGCACCGTCTGGTGCAGCGCCAGGCCGAGTTGCGCAAGTCCGGTGCCTTGCCGTGGCTGCGCCCCGATGCCAAGAGCCAGGTCACCGTCGCCTACGAAGGGCAGAAAATGGCCGGCGTCGAAACCGTGATCATTTCCACCCAGATCGCGCGCGACCTCGACCCGGCCTGGGTCGCGCAGGAAGTGGCGCGTGAAATCGTCGATCCGCTGGTGCCGGCCGCGATGCGTGCACCAACCTACAAGCTGTGGGTCAACCCCGCCGGCCCGTTCGAAATCGGCGGTCCCAACGGCGACACCGGATTGACCGGCCGCAAGATCATCGTCGACACCTACGGCGGTGCCTGCCCGCACGGCGGTGGCGCGTTTTCCGGCAAGGACCCGACCAAGGTCGATCGCTCGGCGGCTTACATGGCGCGCTACATCGCCAAGAATCTGGTGGCGGCGGGCATGGCCCGTCGCTGCCTGGTGCAGCTGGCCTATGCCATCGGCGTGGCCGAGCCGGTGTCCCTGCTGATCGACACCTACGGCACCGGCAGCCTGCCCGACGAAAAGCTGGAAGACATGGTGCGCTGCACCTTCAGGCTCACCCCACGCGGCATCATCGAGAGCCTCGACCTGCGCCGCCCCATCTACCAGAAGACCGCTGCCTACGGACATTTTGGCCGAGCCGAGCCGGATTTCACCTGGGAACGCACCGATCAGGCGCAGAAGCTGGCGGCGTACAAGGCCTGAGGCGGAATGGCGGGCAGATGAATTCCCGACTTGATTAGTCAAGTAAATGGGCTAGTTTGAATAGTCCTTCTACCCGTTACGGGAGTCAGGCATGTCCGACCAAGTTCAGATCTCAATCGACCGCGAAATCTACGACCGGCTGCAAATGCTGATGGTGCCGCCCATCAGTGATGCCAACGCCGCGATCGAAGCCTTGTTGTTCCATGAAGGGCACACCAGCAAGGCCGCCGCCGCGCTGGAAGCCAGCGAGCAGCACTTCACGTACGAGCAGGAACTCGAACGCGCTCAGCGCGGTGTTTACGATTCTGGTGGCTGTACCTAAGCCGCTCGTCTGGATGATTGCGTGATGTGGTTTATGCCGCGGGCGCCAGCCTTCGGTATCTGCAGGCAATGCCAGGTGGTATCCATCAAAATGGATACCGCGCGGCAGATTGCACAATTGCAGTCTGCCGCGGGCAACCCCTGCCTCCTGCGCTACCGTTCCTCAAGCACGCTACGCCAGGGGGGGTGCGTAGCGCAGGTGTCGTAGCGTCTCCTCACTCGTTTTTTCGCGATGGCTTTTTGCCTTGTTCGCGTTGACTCAACTGCCTGTTGCTACTTCGAACTGGCCGCTCCTCCAATGGCCTGTTTGGATTCATTGCGCACTTCATTTGTGCACAGCTTATTGCCCATGGCTTGCCAAGCTGTCCCTTATCGCAGACAGCTTCCGTTGAGGGGCTAGCGTTTTCCCGCTGCGTTGCGCGCCAGTTCCAGGCTCGACGTATCCGGCTGGCTTGATTCCGTCGCCGCAGACTGCGAGGGGAGTTCCGTGACCTTGCTCACGCGGGTGTCGGGTGTATGCATCGCCATGTTTCCGGTAATCGAACCGCCTTCCTCGACCATCAAGGCGCCATAGTGGATCGTTCCCGAGACCCGGCCGGTGGCGTACACCACCAGGCGCTTGCGGGCGGTCAGTTCACCCTCGAAGGTGCCGCGCACCTCGGCCACATCGATTTCGGCCTTGCCTGAAAACACGCCGCCTTCAGCGATACGGATATCGCGGCTGTTCATGGAGGCTTCCACCCGGCCTTCCACCACCAGAATCTCGCAGTCGGTGATTTCCGAACCTTTCAGCTTGATGTTCGGGCCCACGATGAGTTTGTTGCCATCCTCGGGCGTGTCAGCGGCGGCTGCGCTTTCTGGCTTTGCGGCTTCGGCCGGCCGGAGCGCGTCGTTTGACGAATGATGGAATCGGCTGGATTCGGTCCGGGTCAGGCTGGGGAGTTTGGAATCGGCTTGGGAAGGGGGGGAATGCATGAAGTTCTTGAGCATGGGAATGGATTCCTTCGATGAGCTGGGTTGCAAAACGCGATTACGCGGTTGCGGCCTTGGAACCGGACGCAGCCCCCACCTCTTCGCAAGGTGTGTGCCAGCGAAATAATCACCTTAATAAACAGACAGATAGTGAATTTTCGCGGGATGAACCCAGACTGCAGCCCCGGCTATTTGTCCTCAAACTGAGACAGGGAATCCGGCTGCTTCGAGGATCTGGCGGGAATTGTTCAATAAAACAGATAGATAGAGCGGCACAAGCATGTCGCCAATGAGCGACATGTGTAATAGAGATCATCCAGGCCAGACCGGCTGCACTGATTTTTGACGGTTGCTTTCTTTGTGGGAGCGTCTGAATTATTCGTTGAATGAAAGAGTTGAGGGCACTTTTGCAACCTGGCAATACTGCCCGCGCAGCAGGGCCGAACCGCTCACCGGGTCGCTTGCCGGACCCATCAGGCCGGCATAATTGGCCGCCATTTCCCCGGCTTCGCCGGGCACTGCCTGCCACCAGCCGTAATGCGCCCAGACTGTGCCCGTATCCAGGTTGGCATCGAGCTTCGCCCGGGCACGCATGGTTCCGTAAGGTGACGTCACGTTGACGGCCTCGCCTTCCGCGATGCCGCGTTCGGCCGCGACGTCCGGATGCAGCATGATCAATGGCAAGCGCTCGCCGCGCCCTGTCCGGTGCGCTTGCTGGTGCTGGCTGTGGCAGCGGTCGGGCAGTTTGGCGCAGGTCAGCAGCAGGGGAAACCCCTCTGGAGGCAGCGCATCGCGAAATTCCGGCAATGGCGGCTGGCCGATCGCCTGGAGCGCTTCGGCATGGATTTCCACCCGCCCGCTCGGCGTGGCAAAGCCCTTGTCCAGATACTTCCGGTAACGGGTATGCAGCGGCAGGACCACGCCTTCCGGCGCAGCGCGCAGCGCTTCCGGCGTCAATCCGCTGGGCTCAAGCACATGCCGTAGTACCGCCTGGGCATCCCCATCAAAAAATTCTGTTTGCAAGCCCAGCCGGGCTGCCAGCTCAAACACCAGCTCGGCATCCGAGCGCGCCTCGCCATGCGGTGGCAACACCGCCGTGCGCAACTGCACCCGCGCCTCGGCCGCCTGGTCGATGAAAAACCCGGCTTGCAGTCCTTCGCGCTCCCACGGCATGGCAATGGGAAACAGGATGTCGGCATCGCGGCTCATGGCCGAGTGAAAGAAATCGGCATGTGCGAAAAACCCCAGCGCCTGCAACGCCTCCTGTCCCTGTTGCGGGTTGGCGCGCGTGGCCAGCAGATTGGCGCCAAAGGACAACAAGCCGCGCACGGCATAGGGCTGTTGCTGCAGGATCGCCTGATACAGGTCGGCTTCGGAAATCCAGCCATGGCGCGCGGGGCCAAGCGGTCGCTCCGCCACCCCCAGCGCCTTGGCTGCCTGGCCCGCTGGCAACAAGTCCCGGCCCATCACATTGCGTAGCGGCGGTTTGCTGAAAAACACGTTGCCGCCCGGCGCGTCCAGGCAGCCGGTCAGGGCGTAGAGCAAGTGCAGGGCGCGGCTGGTCTGGGTGGCCTGATCGTGCTGGTTCAGTCCGGCCCAGCCATAGAACGAGACCGGGCCCTGGCTGCCGAGCAGTTCTGCGGCCTCGGCAATCCGCGCGGCAGGAATGCCGGTCAGCTGCGCGGCTCGCGCCAGAGGATAATCGGCGCAGCGCTGGGCAAACAGTTCGAAAGCCGGGTGGCAGGCAACCGGGCCGTCTGGCGTGGCGACTTCAAACCGGCCTGACAAGGCGAAGTTGCCCAGCGTCCCCGGCGGCGGTGCCGCAATGACGCTTGCGCGCGACTCGTCCCACATGGCCTTGCTGCCATCGGGCAGGAGCAGAAACTGGCCGGTGTCCTCCTGTACCAGAAAGGCGCCGGTGCTGGTGTGCATGATAAATTCGCGATCGTAGCGGCCGTTGCTGATCAACTGGTGCGCCAGGGCCATCGCCAGCACGCCATCGGTGCCCGGCCGGATACGCAGCCAGACATCGGCGCGGCGCGCAAAACCGGCACTGCGCGGGTCCACCACGATCAGCCGCATGCCGCGCTGGCGCGCCTGTTCGATCTGCCCAGCCATGGCCAGCCAGGTGGCCGAGGGATTGATTCCCCACAGCATCAGACACCCCGTCGCGGCAAACTCGGGCATGCCGATATCCGAACCGAAAGTCAGCTGCGGCGCGATATCGCGATGCCAGTTGCAGACATGCGTGGTCCATACGGTGTTCGGGCTGCCGAACGCATTGGCCAGACGGAAAATCCATTGCATACCATCCGCCACCGCGGTGCCGCTCGGCGTGGTGACGCAGAACGCCATGGCCTCGGGGCCATCCTGCGCGGCGATCCGGCGCATCGCCGTGGCCGTGGTGTGCAGCGCCTCGTCCCAACTTATGCGCTGCCAGCCGGGATCGGCACTGCCTTTCGGGTTGCTGCGTTTGAGTGGGGTGAGAATCCGGTCCGGGTGCTTCAGCAGATCAACCGCCGCATAGGCCTTGCTGCACAGGTGTTTGCCCGTGGGGTGGTCCGGGTTGGGCGCAACCGCCGTCAACTCGCCGTCTTCCACCGTGTAGATGCAGCCACAGCGGGAAATGCACAGCGGACAGTAGGACGAAATCCGGGTCACATCAGGCTCTGTTGCGCTTGAGCGGCCCGTTTGCAGCCGTGCGCCAGTTCCACCAGATGCGGCAGCAGTTCGGAGTGCTTTTGCACATGGAAAATGAAACGTGGCACGTCCCGCTCGGTCGTCTGCGCCATGAAGGGCTCGCCCCAGAAGCTGAGCAGTGCTTCGGAGCCTCCGCTCAACTGGTTGTCAGCCAGGATGAAGGATACTGTCTTGCTTAAATTGCACCAGCGCGGTTCCCTGACTTTCGCGCTGCCACCGCAGGCCGCGAGCTTGGGCAGAATGGCCTGCTGCCACAATTCTTTCTGGCTTTCATCGAGAATGAACTGGATCGAGGTGACTAATGGATTGTCTACCGCTGGGCGCAGCAGTACGTCGAATAACGGTTGCGGCTGATACATCGACAGGCAGACGTTGAACCAGATCGTGTCGCCGCTCATATGGCGAATGAAATGCTCGTTGGACGAGCGCAAGTGGCGGGGGCCAACCAGAATCACCTCAGGCGGCTTGAGGTGATTCTGGATCCGGCTGACCGCGTGCGCGGTGTGATCAACCTGCTCGGCGGTCAACTCGTTGTTGCGCGTATGCCGCATGAAATTGATGAACAACAGGGCCATCAAGGCAAGCACGATGGGCAGGATGACCGTCTCGTCCACCACATGCAGCAGGTGCAGCACGATCGCCACGACTGCCGCCACGACACCGGCGATTGCATCCCATTCAAGGCTGAGGAATTTTTTCACTTTCATTGGGGGCCTCACAACAACTTGACGGCAACATTGCCGATTAACCCCCCCGCGGCAGGCAATGGCTGTTGGGGGTAATGTTTAGTCATTTCACTCTTTGTCTGGATGTGTCGATCAGTTTTCTGCTTCATCGAGCAACGCCTGATAGACAGCGAGATCGCCCGCTGAATGGCAGCAGAAAATCACTTCGCGGATGGCTGGAAACGTCCGCACTGAGTCGCGCACCGTCGCCACGGCAACCCGGGCCGCGAGCTTGATCGGGTAGCCGTAGACGCCGGTGCTGATGCTGGGAAACGCCAGCGTGTGGAGGTCATGTTGGGCGGCGACCTCGATCGCGCGCCGGTAGCACGAGGCCAGCAATGCCGCTTCTTCCCGTTCGCCGCCGTGCCAGATCGGCCCCACGGTATGGATCACAAAGCGGGCAGGTAGTTGGAAACCTGGCGTGAGCTTGGCGTCGCCCGTCTGGCAGCCGTCCAGCCGGCGGCATTCCGCGAGCAATTGTGGTCCGGCCACGTGATGAATCGCCCCGTCCACCCCACCGCCGCCGAGCAGCGACGGGTTGGCAGCATTGACGATGGCATCCACCGCGAGGGTGGTGATGTCGGCCTGGATGGCGTGCAGGGTGGTGGGCATGGTTCTTTTTGTAATCGCTTATGCCGCCACGCGCAAGCTTCCACGGCTCACGCTCTCGCCATCCCCGGGGCGCAGCGACCAGAATGACAGCGACGACAGTATCGTCAGCCCGCCCAGGGTCAGAAAGGCGTAGTGCAGCGCGGTCGTCACCGCCACGCGGTCGGTTTGCGGCAGGTCGCCCAGATACCAGCCGGCGACCAGCGACCCGCAGGCCAGGCCGAAGCTCATCGACATCTGCTGCATCGAACTGGAGATGGTGCTGGCCATGCTCGAATCGGGCGTGTCGATGTCAGCAAAAGCCATCGAATTCATGCTGGTGTATTGCAGCGAATTGAAAAAGCCCATGGCCAGGCCCAGCAATACGATCAGCCCGATCGGCGTCGCCGGGTTCACCAGCGAGAACAGGCTGACGAGAACCCCGATCATCACCGTATTCACGATCAGGATGCGTCGGTAGCCAAAGCGTGCCAGCACCCGCGAAGAGATGAACTTCATGAACATGGCGGCTGCTGCAGTTGGCATCATTAGCAGGCCCGACTGCCAGGCCGGCATGCCCAGGCCAAGCTGATAGAGCAGCGGCAGCAGAAACGGCATGCCACCCATTCCCAGGCGCGTGATGAAGCCGCCCACCACCGCGACGCGAAACGTGCGCACCCGGAACAGCGTCAGGCGCAGCAGCGGGTGAGGCTTGCGGCGGGCATGCCAGAAATATCCGGCCAGCAGGCCAAGGCTCAGTGCCAGCAGAAGCGCGCCCGAGATTGCGTCGATCTGATGCTCACCGAAGATTTCCAGCAGCCAGGAAAGCAAAGCCGCGCCGCTGCCGAACAGCACCAGACCGACGATATCCAGCGGACGTCGTGACTCGCCGCGGTAATCCGGCATGTAGCGATGCGCCAGCCACAGTGCCATTAGCCCCACCGGCACGTTGATGAAGAAGATGTAGTGCCACGAAAGCCAGTGCACGATCAGGCCGCCGACCGTGGGCCCGAGCATCGGCCCCATCAGCGCGGGGATGATGACGAAGTTCATCGCCCGCAACAGTTCTGCTTTGGGAAAGGTACGGATGATCGTCAGCCGGCCCACCGGCATCATCATCGCCGCGCCCACACCCTGCAGGATGCGTCCCGCCACCAGCATCGGGACGCTTTGCGCCAGGCCGCACAGAATCGAGGCAAAGGTGAAGATTCCAACCGCGATGCTGAACACGCGGCGCGTGCCGAAACGGTCCGCCATCCAGCCGCTCACCGGAATGCACACCGCCAGGCTCAGGATGTAGCTGGTCACCACCGCCTTCAGGCTCAGCGGCGTCACCTGTAGACCGTCCGCTATCGCCGGCACCGCCGTGTTGACGATGGTGGTGTCGAGCCCCTCCATGAACAGCGCCACCGCCACGACCCAGGGCAGGTAGG
>JAIOJU010000116.1 GCA_019911765.1 Thiobacillus sp. | reverse complement strand
GCCCTTGCTGGCACTCGCGCTGCTGATACAGCTTGCATTCGCTATCGTTGCGCGCACCACGCCGGGGCTGGACATGTTTTCGGTGGGGCTGGGCGTGGCGGCACTGGGACTGACCGCGGCCTGGGTGTGGGCCGTGCCGCTGGTCGCGCATGGGGTAGGGCTGGGTCTGGAACAACTGGCGGGCTGGATAGGCAGACTGGCTTCGAGATGACGCCAGCCCAAGTCAGATAGATTAGAATGGCGGGATTTATCGTCAACCCGCCGAATACGCGGTGCATTACTGAAAGTCGAGTGGCGGAAACAACATGGCAGAAATGAATATGGCCAGCGGAAGTCTGGTTGCGATTGTCACCCCCATGTCGGACGACGGGGCGCTCGACCTCGACGCATTGCGCCGGCTGGTCGACTGGCATATCACCGAAGGAACAGACGGGATTGTGATCGTGGGCACCACGGGCGAATCGCCGACGGTGACCTATGACGAACATTGTTTGCTGATCCGCACTGCGGTCGAGCAGGCTGCCGGTCGTGTGCCGGTGATCGCCGGAACCGGTGCGAATTCAACGGTCGAGGCGATCGAGCTCACCGAATGCGCGAAGGCTGCAGGCGCCCAGGCCGGCTTGTCGGTGGTGCCGTACTACAACAAGCCGACGCAGGAAGGCCTCTACCAGCATTACAGGAAGATTGCCGAAGCGGTCGATCTGCCCTTGATTCTGTATAACGTTCCCGGTCGCACCGTGGCCGATCTGTCCAACGACACCACCGTGCGTCTGGCCGGCGTGCCGGGCATCGTCGGGGTGAAGGACGCGACCGGCAGCATGGAGCGCGCCGCCGATCTGCTGTGCCGCGTGCCCAGGGATTTCGCGCTTTACAGCGGCGACGATGCATCGGCCATGCCGTTCATGCTGCTGGGCGGGCATGGCGTGATTTCGGTCACGGCCAACGTCGCGCCGAAACTGATGCACGAAATGTGCGTGGCCGCACGCACAGGGAACCTGGCGCGTGCGCGTGAACTCAATAACACGCTGCTGCCTTTGCACAGCAAGTTGTTTGTCGAAGCCAACCCGATTCCGGTCAAGTGGGCGTGCATCGAGATGGGGCTGATCCCGTCCGGCATGCGCTTGCCCCTGACCCCGTTGTCTGCCGGATTGCATGACACCCTGCGCGGCGCATTGCGCCACGCCAATTTGATCTAGTACGGCGCACCGCCTTGCAGATTTGATATAGCCCATCGATTTAGGACACCTATGCGTTTATTACCCCTGTTTTTGATGGTTACGCTGGCAGCTTCGGGTTGCGGCCTCGTGGAATCCAAAAAGATCGACTACAAATCGGCGGGCAAGCTGCCGACGCTGGAAGTGCCGCCCGATCTGGTGGCGCCTTCAGCAGACAACCGCTACGCCATCCCCGACACGCAGGGCAGTGGCGCCGCCACCCTGTCGACCTACAGCAAGGAGCGCAAGGCTGCGCCGTCTGCATCCAGCAGCCTGCTGCCCGCGCAGGAAAAGGCGCGCATCGAGCGTGCCGGCACCCAGCGCTGGCTGGTGGTGCAGGCTACGCCGCAGCAGGTGTGGCCGGTAATCAAGGATTTCTGGCAGGAAACCGGTTTCATCATCAATATGGAATCACCCGAAACCGGCGTGATCGAAACCGACTGGGCTGAAAACCGCGCCAACATTCCGCAGGATGTGATTCGCCGCACCCTGGGCAAGGTGCTCGACGGCCTGTATTCCACTGCCGAGCGCGACAAATTCCGCAGCCGCATCGAAGCGGGCAAGGACGGCACCGAAATCTATATCAGCCATCGCGGCATGATGGAAGTCTATGCCACCGAGGGCAAGGACAAGACCGTGTGGCAACCGCGTCCGGCTGATCCCGAACTCGAAGCCGAAATGCTGCGTCGCCTGATGCTGCGTTTCGGCGTGGAAGAAAGCCGCGCCGAGACGCTGCTGGCCAAGCAGCAGACGCCGGAGCAGGCGCGCGTCATCAAGGATGCGGGCATGGCCGTGCTGGAGATGGATGAGGGCTTCGACCGTGCCTGGCGTCGCGTCGGTCTGGCGCTGGATCGCGTCGGCTTTGCGGTGGAAGATCGCGACCGTTCCAAGGGCGTGTAC
>JAIOJU010000115.1 GCA_019911765.1 Thiobacillus sp. | reverse complement strand
ACATTGTCCAGAACGTTGCCCATGCCTACGGCAAGACGGCGACCTTCATGCCCAAGCCCATCGTTGGCGACAACGGTTCCGGCATGCACGTCCACATGTCGCTGTGGAAAGACGGCAAGAACCTGTTCGCAGGCAATGGTTACGCAGGTCTGTCTGAATTGTGTCTGTATTACATCGGCGGCGTAATCAAGCATGCCAAGGCACTGAACGCGATCACCAATCCGTCGACCAACTCCTACAAGCGTCTGGTTCCCGGCTTTGAGGCTCCCGTGATGCTGGCCTACTCGGCGCGTAACCGCTCGGCTTCGATCCGTATCCCGATCGCTGCCAGCGAAAAGGCACGTCGTGTCGAGACCCGTTTCCCGGATCCCACCGCCAACCCCTATCTGTGCTTTGCTGCGCTGATGATGGCTGGCCTGGACGGCATCCAGAACAAGATCCACCCCGGCGATCCGTCGGACAAGGACCTGTACGACCTGCCGCCGGAAGAGGATGCAAAAGTGCCGAAGGTCTGCCACAGCCTGGAAATGGCGCTGGAAGAGCTCGACAAGGATCGCGAGTTCCTGACCCGTGGTGGCGTGTTCACCAACGACATGATCGACGCCTACATCGAGCTGAAAATGCAGGATGTCACCAAGTTCCGCATGACCACGCATCCGGTCGAGTTCGCGATGTACTACTCGCTGTAATCGCATCATTCGGACTGAGAAGGGGGCAGCTTCGGCTGTCCCTTTTTTTATGTGTGTCCCCGGGTATGATCGGTTGCCGGGGGTTCAAGAACGACGGCTTTTGGCCGTTATAGTGGCGTACGCTACATTTAAAACTTATGCAAACCGTCCGCTTCTCCCTTTTGATGTGCCTGATTCTGGCCGCTCCTGCACAGGCTGAAATCTATAAGTATGTCGATGAGAACGGCCAGGTGACGTTTACCGACGTCTACAGGAAAGGCGCCAAGCGCATCGATTTGCCAGGTGCCCCAACGTCTCTTTCGAGTGGCAGCAAAGCACCCAGGCGGGCATCGTATAACCCCAGCCCAATGGACTTTCCGCGTATCGATGCCGGCACGCAAAAGCGTCGTGACGATGTGCGGCGACAGGTGCTGCAGGATGAAATTGCCGGCGAGCGCCGCAATGCCGATGAGGCGCGCCGTCAGTTGGCTCTGGGTGAACGCCTGCAGCCCGGTGAACGCAAATCCGATTCAACTTACCTGAATCGCGTCAAGAAACTGCAGGCAACTGTGCAGCAGCATGATCAGAATGTCTCATCGATCCAGCGCGAGCTGGCCAATCTGAAATAAGCGGTTAAAGCGTCGGCCAGCCTGCAATAACCACGCTCCACCCGCAAGGGGTAGGCCGTGGTTGTCCCCGTAAAGGGGAGGCCGTGGTTGTAAAGCCAACAAGTTGGCAACAACCACGCACTAAAGAAGCTGAAGCTTCAACAACCACGCTCTGGCACAATCAGTGCTTCTATTGGATGCATGAGCATGGTGTCTTCTACCCCCACTGATTTTCTCGGCCTCGACTGTTTATCCACGGGCGTAATGGTATTGGATGCGGACAATCGTATCCGCTACGTGAATCCGGCGGCTGAGACCTTGCTCGGCATGTCTGGTGCATTGCTGATTGGGAATGCGGCTGAACAGTCGTTTGAACACAGCCTGGAACTCCTGCAAGCCGTACAAACGGCACGCAGCGAGCAGGAAACCGTAATTGAATACGAAATTGATGTCTCGGTGAGCGGGCATCTTCCCGTTCGGGTTGGATGCAGTGTTTCGCCACTGGATAAGCAGCCGGGCGCGGTGTTGATTGAAATGCGTGCAGTCGATCCGCATTTACGCATCGCCCGGCTGGAACAAACGCGTTTGCAGCAGGAAGCCAACCGTGAACTGTTGCGCAACCTGGCGCACGAAATCAAGAACCCGCTGGGCGGCATTCGTGGTGCGGCGCAGCTGCTGGAGCACGAGTTGCCGCGTGAATCCTTGCGCGAATATACGCAGGTCATCATCAAGGAATCCGATCGTCTGCAGTCCCTGATGGAGCGCCTGCTGACGCCTCACCGTACGCCCCATTTTGGTGCGGTAAATATCCATGAGGTTCTGGAGCGTGTGCGCAGCCTGATTCTGGCCGAAACGCCGGGTGTGGCGCTCCGTCGTGATTATGATCTCAGCCTGCCGGAAATCCGGGCTGACGCGGAGCAACTGATTCAATCCACGCTCAATATTGCGCGCAACGCAGTGCAGGCAATGCACGGTAACGGTGAGATTGTTTTCAGAACGCGGGTGGCGCGACAGATCACGCTTGAAAGTCGCCGCTACCGCTTGGGTATGCGCGTCGAGATTATCGACAACGGCCCGGGCGTTCCGGACGATATTCGCGAGCAGATTTTCTACCCGCTGGTGTCCGGCCGCGAAGGGGGCAGTGGTTTGGGGCTGGCCGTGGCGCAAACGCTGGTGGCACAAAACCATGGCACCATCGAATGCGAGAGTCGCCCCGGCCATACTGTTTTTTCGATTTTTCTTCCACTTGCTGTCTGAAACTTATGCCCACATCAAATTGTGTCTGGATTATTGACGACGACCGTTCCATTCGCTGGGTGCTCGAGAAAGCCTTGTTGCGTGAAGACATCCCGTGCATGACCTTCAATTCGGGAACGGATGCGTTGCGTGAACTGGAGCGTAGCGAACCCAGCGCGGTGTTGTCGGATATCCGCATGCCGGGAGTGAGCGGGCTGGAATTGTTGCAGTCGCTGAAAGAACGCTTACCCAAGGTGCCGGTCATCATCATGACGGCGTATTCCGATCTGGATAGCGCGGTCGCGGCCTTTCAGGGTGGCGCATTCGAATATTTGCCCAAGCCGTTCGATGTCGACCAGGCGCTTGAACTGGTGCGCCGGGCGCTGGCGGAAAACGCCAGCCGTGATGTGCCTGCCATGAGCGATGCACCGGTGCCGGAAATTCTCGGACAGGCACCGGCGATGCAGGAAGTGTTTCGCGCCATCGGCCGCTTGTCGCAATCGCATGCCACGGTGTTGATCACCGGTGAGTCGGGCAGTGGCAAGGAACTGGTTGCGCGCGCCTTGCACCGGCACAGCCCGCGTGCAACCGGGCCGTTCATTGCACTCAATACTGCGGCCATTCCCAAGGATTTGCTGGAGTCCGAACTTTTCGGTCATGAGCGCGGCGCCTTCACCGGTGCTGCCGCACAACGGCGTGGGCGCTTCGAGCAGGCAGACGGCGGCACGCTGTTCCTGGATGAAATCGGCGACATGCCGGCTGAACTGCAAACCCGCCTGTTACGCGTATTGTCCGACGGCCAGTTTTATCGGGTGGGCGGGCATACGCCGATGAAGGTCAATGTGCGGGTGATTGCGGCCACGCACCAGGATCTGGAGGAGCGGGTACACGAAAACCTGTTCCGTGAAGACCTGTTTCATCGGCTGAACGTGATTCGTTTGCGCCTGCCTGCACTGCGCGAGCGGCGCGAGGATATTCCTTTACTGGTACGGCATTTCATGCAGAAAAGTGCGCGTGAACTGGGGATGGATGCCAAGGGGGTGTCGGATTCTGCGCTCAAGACACTGGTCAATCTGCCGTGGAGCGGCAACGTGCGCCAGCTGGAAAATGTCTGTCACTATCTGACGGTCATGGCGCCCGGCCAGGTGGTTGAAGTAGGGGACTTGCCGACCGATTTGATGCAGGGGACCGTCGTGCAGACGGGGGGTGACTGGTTACAGGCACTGGCAGCCGAGGCCAGCGCCCGTTTGGCGCGTGGGGATGCGGCGATTCTGGGTGAACTGACCCAGGACTATGAAAAAACCCTGATCGAGGTGGCGTTGCGCCATACCGGTGGGCGGCGTATTGAAGCATCCCACTTGCTGGGCTGGGGAAGGAACACCTTGACGCGAAAAATCCATGAACTGGGGATGGACGATGACGATCCGGCTGATTCGGTGTGACTTGAACGTGAGGTAACTGCGCAATAAAAAAGCCGACATGAAGCCGGCTTTTTATTGCATGCATGATGAATGCTCAGGCTGCCTGGGATTCTTCCAGCAGCTTCTGCATTTCGCCTTTCTGATACATCTCGATCATGATGTCAGAACCGCCGATCAACTCGCCCTTGATGTAGAGCTGTGGGAACGTCGGCCAGTTGGCATAGTGCTTCAGATTCTCAAAAATTTCCGGATCGGCCAGCACGTTCACGGCCAGGAAATCCTTCACGCCACACGCCTGCAGTACCTGGGCAGCACGCGAAGAAAAGCCGCACTGCGGAAATTGAGGTGTGCCCTTCATGTACAGCACGATGTTATTGGAGGTGACTTGGTCACGGATGCGATCGAGTGGGGTCATAGCGGGCTCCTGAAAAAATACCTGAGTAGGACAGTCGGGTATTGTACGCGTGAAGTGCGCGGCGTCAAGCTGTTTTTGGCGTGCTTTTATCCAGGTAGGGGCTGATAAAGGCTTTATGAAACAGGTGCGGAATAAGCAAATGTACGGGCATGCGCAGCCAGTGGGCGCGGATAAAAGCAGCCAGGCGGGCGATTGGGGTAAAACCATCGGCACAGCTGTCATGGATGGGCGCAAGGGCGCGGGTGAATACGCTGTCCATGACTGAGAGCGTGATCCGGCCGGGTGCGCTGCCGGCTAGTGCGGCAGTCACGCTGCCTGGGATCGGGGTATCAAGAAAATGGCTGAGATAACGCAGGGCATAGAACAGCGGGCGACTGAGTTGCAGTTCGTCGGCGCGAGTCGTCAATCGAACCCAGAAATCGGGATCCGACGCAACGGCATCGCGCAGCAGCAGGTCAAGGTCAGTCAGGTCGCGCAGGCCGTGTGGCAATTCGCCGTCATGGAATAAATGCGTGGCGGAGTGCAGGATGCGGTCTTCCGCCGCGAGCACATACACGCCAGGCAGGTCTGTGATTTCGACTGCACGGCTGCGCAGCCTGGCTGAATCCGGGTGGTAGCGCGCGGTATCGGGCAGGATCGCGTGATGTACGTCGACCACGGTATCGCGCTGGATATGCTGCATTGGGGGAAGTTCGTGCATCCAGCGGCGGTAATAGCGTTTGTCGTATTCGGACAGCCCGGTGGCATGCCAGCCTGCCAGCATAAGCGAAGACTCGGCCTGTGGCAGCTGTTCGCGCGGCACCAGAATATCGATGTCATTAAAAAGCCGGCCTTCAGCAGCAGACAGGTTGGCGGCAACGTAAGCGGCTCCCTTGAGTACAACAAGGGAACTGCCAAGATCGGCAAGGGCTGCGTGAAGTTGTCGCAACTCCCAGAGAACAGCCATGCGCTGTTTGTCCGCAAGTGTTTCAGCTGCATCAAAATGCCATTTGGCTGTAGCCGGAATGGCTGCTGTCAGTTCGTGTCGGCGAAACAGATAGGCCAGCCGTGCCAGCAGGCCAGCCGCCCGGGCCTGTCGGACCAGAATGTCCCATTCCCCCATGGAAAAGCGGGTAGCCATGTCGGGGGTGCGCAGGGTACGCGCCAGTAAATTGCGGGATAAATGCATCAATCAGGCGGGTTTAATCGTGTCGGCCAAGCGGTCAAAAGCGGCAATGGCCTCAGGCAACTGGCTGTAGCGGAAATCGTAGCAGGCAGTTTGATCCACCAGCGCGGTGCCAACGCGAAAACCATCCGCACCCAGATGGCTATAGTTGAACGCGTTTTGTGCCAGAAACATGAAGGTCTGGGCTTTTGAGCGTGGTGTCAGGCATGTGGTCGCGCCCGCTTCCCACTTGGGGAAAATCACCCAGCCGGGGCGTGCCGTTTCATGCTGCCGCAACACGCTGTCGCGTGGGGGGCGCATATGAGCCACAGTGCCTTTGATGGTGTCGTGCGAGGCCCGGTTGATATAAACATCCGGATTGAACTGGCGAATGACATCAATCGACTGGTTCTTCAGACTGACCGGGCGTGGCAGGGGCTGAAGCTGGCCTGATTTGCGATCAATCAGGGTCAGCTCATCGGATAGCAGACGCCATCCTGATAACACCAGCCCTGCCGTAAGCGTGCTTTTTCCGGAGCCGGGAGGAGCCGGCAAAATGGCTGCCAGGCCATTTTTTTCGACCACAGCGGCATGGATGATGAGGTACTGGTGGGCCTGGGTCGAGACGCACCAGTTGAGCCCCCATTCCAGCATTGGAAACGCCTGGTCGCGTGGCAACGGTTTGAAAGGTTGCATGCCGTCAAACGAAAATGCTGCCTGGGGACGCAACCAGCGGCGCAGATTGGCCGGCGCATTGACGGAGACATGGAAATCAGCAAAGGCCTCGTGCGTACTGCGCACTTCGAACTGGCCGTAGAGTTCAGCCAGGCCTTCTGCCACGTAGGGAAAACGTGATTGCACCTTGAGCGAGAAGGGTCCGGTACGCATCCAGATGCCCTCGCCGGCCAGTTGCCGGCGCAATTCGGTGGGCGGGAGTTGCAACAGTTTCATGTGGTGCCCAGCAGCCCGATCCTGCGCAGGCTATCCAGTGTGTCTTCAGCCAGTTCATGGAATTGGGGTGTATCGGCAACACCGAGGCGGGTCGCCAGTACCGTCGCAAGCTCAACCGCAGTATATCCGGGGTGCTCGCGACAGGTTTGATACAACGCTAGCGTCAGTGGTTTGAGGTAATGGGTGTCGCCGGAAGCCGTGTCGTAAATGACGGCTTCGTCCCCCCAGCTTTTCAACAGGCGTGTAGGTTCGGGTGAAGCACGTGTCATCGGCCTCAGTTCAGCGGGCAGCCGCGTTCATTCAGCATGGCGAGAGAATCCTTCAGATCCGCTGCCCGATGCAGGTTGTTCCGGAACAGGGTAATGATTTCGCCGGACGTATAGCCGTAGTTGACGTCGGGATGGCCCGCATTGAGCAATGCCGCGACCGCGTGGAAGCCCAGGTTGGTCGAGATCGGGTCGGGGGTTCCGTTGCCATCACCGTTCAATACTTGCATGACTTCCAGCAGGGTATACGGTGTGCCGTCATTCTTGTTGTACTGGGTGACCCCGAAAACCGTGTTGAATTTGTCTGTGGTCTGGAATCCGGTTGGCCCCCAGGAATCCAGGTGCTGGGGTTGCTTCCAATACCCCGGAGTGCACCCGGCACAGGCGGGGCCCTTGGGCGCAGACAGATTGCCAGAGGCCATGCCGGAGATGGTGCACTGGTTGGCCCAGACCGGGCGGCTAGCGAGAGTGAACACTGCCGAGACGCCAAGTGCGGCACCAGTCAGTTTGCGGCGAGAGGTGTTGACCTCGCCGTTTTGTGTGGTTTCCGGCAAAGTGTCTTGAGTATCGGGTGAGCGGTCAGACATGGCAGGCCTCGACAATAATTTGGATAGTGTATGAATAATTACAGCAAGAATCGCGCCAATATACTGCGAACTGCGCTGAAAAGGCCACTGCAAAGCGGGTTTGGCGAAGTTGTGTTGGGCGACTATTGACTGGAGTGTAAATTATTTCGACAGTTTTCCACCGCTCACACGAAGAATGCCGGCCAGATCGGGCCAACTCTGTGGGACGTGAAAATGATGGTCATGCAACAGACGCCGGACGGCTTCGGCCTGATCGTAACCATGCTCCAGCAGCAGGGTGCCGTCAGGTTTGAGATGCGTGCTGGCGGCGCGAATCAGTTGGCGTAGATCATCCAGGCCATCAAGCCCGGATGCCAGCGCGTTCAAGGGCTCAAAGCGAACATCGCCGCGCGCAAGATGCGGATCGGCAGCAGCGATATAAGGCGGGTTGCTGGCGATAAGGTCGAAACGTCGACCCGTGAGTGCGGCAAACCAGTCGCTGGGCAGGAATTCCACGTTGGCATGGAGCCGGTTGGCGTTGTGCTGTGCGATGGCCAGTGCGGCGGTGGATTGGTCCACCGCCGTGATGCGTGCGAGCGGACGTTCCAGCGCCAGCGTAATGGCAATGCACCCGCTGCCCGTGCCGAGGTCCAGCACGTCCATGGCCTGATCGGTAGGCAGGTGTGCCAGCGCGAGTTCAACCAGCAATTCGGTATCCGGGCGAGGAATCAGAACACTATTCGAAACAAGGAACGGCCGGCCATAAAACTCGCGCGAGCCGACCAGATAGGCAATCGGTACGCCCTCCAGTCGCTGCGACAGCAGGGATTGGAACACTGCAATAGCTGCAGTAGTTTGCAGATCGGTGTCGTGCGCGATCAGCCAGGCCGTATCGACCTGCCAGGCGTGGGCAGCAAGCACGCGGGCTTCCAGCCGGGCTTCGCGTGGCGTCAGGTCAAGCGCAGCCGCGATGCGGGCGGTCGCATCCTGGATCAGGTGGGCGACGCTGGCCAGCGTGCTGGTCACCGTTCAGCTTTCACCCGAAAGCGTGGCCAGCAATTCAGCCTGGTGTTCGGCCGCCAGGGCGTCGAGGAGTTCGGTCAGGTCGCCGTCCATCATCGCGTCGATCTTGTATAGCGTCAGATTGATGCGGTGGTCGGTGATGCGGC
>JAIOJU010000114.1 GCA_019911765.1 Thiobacillus sp. | reverse complement strand
GTTCCGTGAAAACGATTTGCTGATCGACGTGGTGTTGCGCACGCCGCGCAGCGAACATCGGGATGTCGATGCGTTGAAGTCGCTGCCCATCGGCAGCTTTAACGGCCAGAGCGTGACGCTGGGGCAAATCGCCAGCTTCGCGCCGGTATTTGAAGACGGGGTGATCTGGCGCCGTGACCGCCTGCCGACCATTGCCGTGCGCGGCGACCCCGTGGGGAAAATCCAGCCCGACACCATCATCGCCGCGCTCGCGCCGCAGGTGACGCAGTTCCAGGCGCAGTTGCCACCGGGCTTCCGGCTGGAAGTCGGCGGGCCGGTGGAAAGCAGTGCCAAGGCCAACGCGGCCATCGGGGCATCGTGGCCGCTGATTGTGATTACCACGCTCAGCTTGCTGATGTTGCAGCTCGGCAGCTTTTCACGCTCGGTTCTGGTGGTGCTGACCGCGCCGCTCGGCATCATCGGCGTGGCGATCGCCTTGTTGGTGAGCAGCCAGCCGATGGGGTTTGTCGCGCTGCTGGGCATTATTTCGCTGTCCGGCATGATCATGCGCAACTCGGTGATTCTGGTCGATCAGATCCAGCAGGACATCGCGCGCGGCCTGTCGCAGTGGAATGCGATCATCGAATCGACCGTGCGGCGGATGCGCCCGATCAGTTTGACGGCCGCCGCCGCAGCACTGGCCATGATCCCGTTGTCGCGCTCGATCTTCTGGGGGCCGATGGCCTTCGCAGTGATGGGCGGATTGGTTGCCGCCACTTTCCTGACCCTGTTTTTTTTGCCGGCACTGTATGCTGCGTGGTTCCGGGTAAAAAACGAGTAGGAGAATTCAAGCCACTCGTTGCAAGGAGGCTGGATGAACGCAATGGGAATTGGGCTGGTGTTGTTGCTGAGCGGATGCGTATCGCTTGAGTCGGCAGACCCGGCATCACCGTACTACGCCTATTCATCAGGTTGGGTTGTGCGCCTGAACCGGTCTTTGGATATTCCTCCTGACGCTGCGACCGTGCGCTTGCAATATGGCCGCATTGTGCCGCGCAACAGCGTGCAGGAGCACGATCCATTCTGCGTGGTGGAACTGGATACCGTAAGCAGTCAAATTCAGACACTGCTGCCGGGACGCTTTGAGGTGTGGAAGGTGACACGCAGCGTCAGCTCCATCGCGGCGGCATCTTCACCTTTTATCAAGACGGGGCGCTCGGGCGGCGATGACAGTCCGACATTCCTGTATTTCAAGACCGAATACCGCTTGCGCGATAGTTCACAACCCAATCTTCGTAGCATGACGTGCGCCTGGAATCAGATGGCGCCCGGTAATCGAGCGTTGATGCGACATCTCACGCTGGATGAAATCCGCCAGGCATTGGGTGACTGGATGACGCTGATAGCCCCTGGGAGGAGCGATGAAAGTCACTGATATACGTGTTCCACCTGGGACGCAGGTCAGGCTGTCGGATTGGGATGCCGACGACCGCGCCATCATCGGCAAGAAGAAAAATGCTGCACGTGAGCGGCTGGATGAATATCGTGCACGGCTGGAAACCTTGCAGGAACTGCTGTATGCAGAAGGCAGGAACAAGCTCCTGGTCGTGTTGCAGGCAATGGATACGGCGGGCAAGGATTCCACCATTCGCCACGTGTTTCAGGAAGTCGATCCGCTGGGTGTCAAGGTGGCGAATTTCAAGGCGCCGACCCACTACGAGCTGGCGCGTGACTACCTCTGGCGGGTGCATCATCACGTGCCGGGAAAAGGCGAAATCGCCATTTTCAATCGCTCGCACTACGAGGACGTGCTGATCACGCGGGTGAACGGCTGGATCGATGGCGCCGAATGCAAACGACGTTATCGCCAGATTAACGACTTCGAGAAGATGCTCGTGGAAACCGGCACCACGATCCTCAAGCTGTATCTCCACATTACCCGGGATGAGCAGAAAAAACGCCTGGAAGCGCGTCGCGACACGCCGGAAAAGCAGTGGAAATTCCTGCCGGGCGATCTTGCGGTGCGTGCGCAGTGGGATGACTACATGCGAGCGTACGAAGCTGCGATGTCGGCCACCAGCACGGCACATGCGCCGTGGCATGTCATTCCCGCCAACAGCAAGCTGGCGCGCAATCTGACGGTGTCCGGCCTGTTGATCGAAACGCTGGAAAAACTGGACATGCGTTATCCCCAACCGGTTGCAGGCGTCACCGACATCGAGGTGATCTGAGTCTTATTTGACCAGGGTGAGGTGAGCCGTGCGCGGCGCGGGCTGGATGCCGGTGAACGCCTTCCAGTGCGGAAAGGCTTCCGGGCGGTGGACGTGATACCCCTGCAGATAATCCACGCCGATCTCGGCCAGTTGCTCGGCCATTGCGGCGTCTTCCACCTGTTCGGCCACCGAGTGCATGCCAAAATCGCGTGCCAGCTGGGCAATGGAGCGCACGATGGCCAGGTCGCGGCGGTCACTCAGCATGCCGCGTACAAAGGCGCCATCGATCTTGAGGAAATCGGCCTGCAGGTGCTTGAGATAGAAGAACGAGGATGCATCGCGTCCGAAATCGTCCAGCGCAACCTGGCAGCCGCGCCCATGCAGGCCGTGAATCAGGCGCTGGGCATCTTCCAGGTTCACGACGGCGGCGGTTTCCGTGATCTCGAATCCCAGGCGTGAGCCTGCCACGCCATAGTGCTCGAGCAAGTGGCAGATGAGTCCGAAGAAAGCTTCGTCTGCCACCGTCTTGCCTGACAGGTTGATGAAGTACACCGCGTTATCGCTGGGCTGCGCCGCCAGATAGGCAATCACGGCCTCCAGCATCCAGCGATCGAGTATGGGCGCCTGGCCGTAGCGTTCGAGCGCAGGCAGCAACTTGGCCGGGCCCTCGATGACGCCATCGCGCTGCCAGCGGATCAGCACTTCATAATGGGGCTGGCCGGTGCTGGAGGTCGGCTGGATGAGCTGACGGTAGGGCAGGAACTGATTGGCTTCCAGGGCCTGCGCAAAATCAGCGGCCCATCCCATCTCGGCTTCCAGGCGGCGGAACCCCACTTCATCGGCTTCGTACAGCATGACGCGTCCGCTGCCTTCCGATTTGGCCCGGTAACATGCCATGTCGGCCTGCACCATGATGTCGCCCGCAGCCGTGGCGTCGCGGGTGATGAGTGCAATGCCGGCACACGCACCGAGCGTGAAGCGCCGGCCCTTGTGTTCAAAGCGGACTTCGCGGATACGCTGAACCAGCTGGCGGCATACCCGGTTGGCTTCATCTGGCCGGGTGTCAAACAGGATGAGACCGAATTCGTCGCCGCCCAGGCGTCCCAGATAGGCGTGATCGGGCAGGTCGTTTTTCATGGCCAGCGCAATGTCCATCAGCAGCGTATCGCCTACCGAATGGCCACAGGTATCGTTGACCAGCTTGAACTGGTCGAGATCGATGTAGCAGAACGCGTGCTGTTGCCCCTGGTCGCGCGCGGTGCGAAGTGCACGGGCGAGACGGCCCTCCACTGCGCGGCGATTGGGCAGGGCGGTGAGGGTGTCGTGAAAAGCCATTTCGCGCAGGTTGTCGAGCAGCTGTTTTTTCTCGGTCTCGTCGCGCAGCACGTAGACCGCACCCAGCCCATCACTGCCGCTGAGCGGCGCACAGCTAAAACTGATGGCGATATCCCGGCCAAACCGGGTATGCAGATGCGAAGACCCGTTCTGGTTGCGAAGCAAGTCGCCCGATGGCAGGGCGCAGGCCGGCCCATCCTTGGCGCCATCCATCTGGTCGAGGTGCATGAGGTTGGTGAGGGGCATCGACACGGCATCTTCAAGCGAGACGCCAAGCATGTTTTCGGCGGTCGGGTTGATGTGTATCACCTGGTTTTGCGCGTTGGTGACGATGACGGCATCGTTGATCGACTGCAGCGTGACCAGCCAGCGTTCCTTTTCTTCTCTAAGCGCGGCTTCGTCGAGTTTTCGCTGCGTGATATCGAAGCTGATCGTCAGGTATTTCAGCGGCAGACCATCTTCTCCCTTGATGGGAATGATGGTGGTGGCGATCCAGAATACCCGGCCGTCCTTGGCACGATTACAGATTTCGCCGTGCCAGGTTCGACCGCCAGACAGGGTTTTCCACAAGTGGCTGAAAAAGGCCGCATCGTGGCAGCCCGAATTCAGGCAACGGTAATTCCGGCCAACGATTTCCTGATGGGTGTAACCGCTGGTGATGCAGAACAGTTCGTTGGCAAAGGTGATGGTCCCGGACAAATCCGTCTCGGTGACGCCAGCGGTGTTGTCGAGCGCAGCTTGTTGCTCATTAAGGTTGGTTACCAGGCTTTGCAGGGCCGAACTCATGGTGTTGAATGCCCGTGTGGTTTCCTGTATTTCAGGGGGGCTGCTGGCGCGGACCGGGATCCGCGCACTGTAGTTTCCCGCTTCGATCTGGCGGGCGGTTGTCCGCAAGCGGGCCAAATCCTTCAGGTTGCTTCTCAGCAACACATGGATCAATCCGCCCAGCAGCAGTAATGCAACCGCAAGCAGCAGGAACAACCGGTTGCCAAGGTGCCAGAGGAAATCTTCGTAGGTGTGGGGGGAGGGCTGGATCTGCAGGGACCCATACTGGATGCCGTTTATTTCGAGCGTGTGTTGCATGACGGGAATGTGCAGCCCGGCCAGTCGGCCAAACCAGGCTGGATGATCGGCCTGCGGTGTGGCGGCCTGTTCACGCAGGATGGGTCCATCCGGTGCGGTGTATTGCGCAAACAGCAGATTGCCTTGCGCGGTTTGAGCTTTCAGTTGCGTTTGTATGGCGCGGTCATCGCGAATAATGACCGCGTGGGCGATTGATTGCGACAACACGGCGAGATGGGCGGCGGCCTTCTGTTGCAAGGCTACATTGGCATTCTGCCGGGCGATGAGAAGCGCCTGTTGGCCCGCCAGCGGAAACACCAGCAGCAGGATAAGCAGAACCGTTCCCAAAACACGCCCCTGTGTACTGAGATGCACATGTTGTACAAATCGAGCAAACCAGGACGGATGAAGACTCATACGTACTCAATCGGCCCCGATTCGGGTTTCTGAAGGGCTGTAAAAGCGTGGTTTTACCGGGTGTGTTCACTTACACACTGTAAGCGGGCCGTGTCGGCTGTATTCAGGGCTTTTTGCGCGCGCGCGGGTGTGCCTGATCGTAGACCTTGGCCAGATGCTGCCAGTCGAGATGGGTGTAGACCTGTGTGGTGCTGATGCTGGCGTGGCCGAGCATTTCCTGCACTGCACGCAGGTCGCCGGACGATTGCAGTACATGGGTGGCAAAGGCGTGGCGCAGCATGTGCGGGTGGACGTGCTGGCCGAGTCCTGCCTGGCTGGCCCAGCGGTCGAGCCGTAGCTGCACGCTGCGGGGGGAAAGGCGTGTGCCACGCTGGTTGATGAACAGCGCGGTCGTCTGGTCCCGCACCAGCGTGAGTCGTTGCGGCAGCCAGGCCGCAATAGCCGTCAGTGCCTGCCTGCCCACCGGCACGATGCGGGTTTTGCGGCCCTTGCCGGTGACCTGTGCCTCACCGGTTTTCAGGTCGAGGTCGTTGAGATCAAGGTCGCTCAACTCGGACAAGCGCAGGCCGGATGAATAAAACAGTTCGAACATGGCGCGGTCGCGTGCCTGCAAGGCATTGTCGCTGGCTGACGGGGAGCCGCCTTCGAGCAGTTGGGTGCAGACGTCGGGCGACAGCACCTGCGGCAAGGTCCTGGCCACCTTGGGCGGACGCAGGCCGACACAAGGATTGCCCGGGTAAGCCAGGCGACGGCAGGCAAACGCATAAAACCCGCGCCAGCTCGATAGCTGCCGTGCCACGCTGGTGGCTGCCAGGTTGTGGCTGCGCAACTTGACGATGGCGCCGCGAATGTCGGTGACGGTGAGATCGATCAATGGCTTGCCGGCAACCAGCCGGGTCAGCGTGGCCAGGTCGCGCTGGTACGCTGCAACCGTATGCGGCGACAGCCGCCGTTCGGCAGCGAGATGCTGCAGATAGCGCTGAATCGGGTCTGGCCCAGCGGTTCCTGCCGCACCTGCTTGCAGGACCGGGTTGGGGGGTGCGCTGTCTTTTCTGCTCACAAGCCGGGCGGGGCGGGTCAGGCCTGCATCCGCACCAGCGCGGCACCGATCAACTGGCCCAGTCGTTCCAGATACAGCGTACCCATGCCTGCGTAGAAGCGCTTGGGTTCTTCGGACGCCAGCACCAGCAGCCCGACCGGGGCGGCGGCCGCCGCAGGGCGCAGCGGAATGCTGGCAAAGGCGCGCAGGTGCGGCGACACTTCACCAAACCAGTCGCTGGCCTCATCGACTGCCAGGGCACCGCACACCGGCTGCGTCATGGCGGCCACCTTGTCGTGCGCCGCCTGCGGGATGGGGTCGCTGAGACCGGAGAGGGCTTCATCCGGCAGGTTCCAGACCCGGATGGCGTAGTGCGGCACGGCAAAGCCTTCGCGCAGATGGAGCGTCAGCGCGGCGACGATGTCCTGAGGGGTATGCGCCGTCAGCAGCGCCAGCGTGAGCGCATGCAGCTTGTCGGAAATGCCGTCGTTTTCCTCGCCGAACTGGATCAGTTCGGCGAGCTTGTTTTCCAGCATGTGCACCTTGTCGCGCATCGCGATCAGCTGGCGCTCGCTCATCGACACGGCGTGGGTGCCGTGCGGATGCGGGATATGCAGTTCCGCCAGCAGGGTGGGGAAGTCGTTGAAAAAATTCGGGTGCTTGGTCAGAAACTCGGCGATGTGTTCGGCTTGCATGTCCATTAGATTTCCAGTTCTCCCTCAAATACGGTTTCAGCGGGGCCGGTCATGAAAACCGGTTGGTCCTTGCCGGCCCATTCTATGATCAGGTCGCCGCCGCGTGTGTGGACGCTGACCGGGCTTCTCAGCCAGTCCTGACGCATGCCGGCAACGGCTGCCGCGCAGGCACCGGTGCCGCAGGCCAGGGTTTCGCCGGCGCCGCGTTCGTAGACCCGCAGGCGGATGTCGTGCGGGGTGAGCACCTGCATGAAGCCGGCATTGACCCGCTGCGGAAAGCGCGCATGCGATTCGATGGCCGGGCCGAGGATGTCCACCGGCGCATTGTCGAGATCGTTCACCTTCAACACGGCATGCGGATTGCCCATCGACAGCGCGGCAATATGGATCACATGCTGGCCGACCTTGAGTGCGTAGCTCATCGCTTCGGCTTCGGCGGCAAACGGAACATCGGCGGGGACAAAGCGCGGCGCCCCCATGTCCACCCTGACCAGGCCATTGTCGAGCAGGCGCGGCTCGATGATGCCGGACGCGGTCTCCACGCGGATGCTGGTTTTGTCGGTCAGCCCGTGGTCGTGCACAAAGCGCACGAAGCAGCGCGCACCGTTGCCGCATTGTTCCACTTCACCGCCGTCGGCGTTGAAAATGCGGTAGCGGAAATCGACGTCGCCGCGGCTGGATTGTTCGACCAGCAGGATCTGATCGCAGCCCACGCCAAAGTGGCGGTCGGCAATATGCCGGCATTGCCCGGGCGTGAGGGTGATGGTCTGGCTGATGCCGTCGAACACGACGAAATCGTTGCCGAGGCCGTGCATTTTGGTGAAGCGAAGTTTCATGCGGTCAATAACCTGACATATTCCTTGAGGAGGCAGAGGTCCATCACCACCGTCATGCCGCCAGCCTGCGCCTGCTGCGCGGCCGGTTCATGGACGATGCCTTCCTGGATCCAGATAGAGGGCAAGTGTAGCGCCAGGCATTGCTCGACGATAGCGGGCACGTGTTCGGCGGCGCGAAACACATCCACCAGATCGACCGCAAACGGAATGTCGGCCAGGCTGGGATAGGCTTTTTCGCCCAGCACCTCGTCCACCAGCGGGCGTACCGGAACAATGCGGTAGCCATGGCGTTGCATCGCCTGTGCCACCCGGTAACTCGGGCGCGCGGGCTGCGGCGACAGGCCCACCACGGCGATGGTCCTGACGCGGCCAAACAGTGCGCGCAGGGCGTCGTCGTCCGGGTTGGCAAAGCTCATAAGGCACGTTCCATGATGTGATCGTCCATGACAAAGCCGTTGCCGAGTTCGAACACGCGCGATTCCGTGATGCGGAAGCCATATTTTCCGTAGGCCGCAATCGCCCGCGCATTGCCGCGATTGACCTGCAGCCACAGACGGTTTGCCTGTTGCTGGCGCGCCCAGTGTTGAACGGCGAGCAGCAGCGCGTGGCCGATTCCCAGTCGCTGCTGGTCCGGATGCACATAGAGTTTGTCGAGCTTGCAGCCGGCGCCCTCCAGGCTTGCATGGGCAAAGCCGGCCAGTACCTGTTTGTGGTGCGCGATCCACCAGGCATGCCGGGGGTCGTCAAGCTGGGCATGGATGCAGGCTGCTCTGTAGCGGTCAGCCAGCATCGAATCGATTTGCGCCTGCGTAATCAGTGACGGGTAGGTGGCCTGCCACACGGTGCGCGCCAGTGTGCTGACGGCGTCGATGTCGTCGGCCTTCAATCGCCGGATCTGAAGCGGCGCTTCATGCATACAGGCTGACTTCACCTGGCGGCCGGGTCTTGAAGCGGCGGTGCAGCCACAGATACTGCTCCGGCATTTCACGAATGCGCTCCTCGATGAAGGCGTTCATGCGCGTCACATCGGCCTCCAGATCACCGCTGGGATAGTTGTCCCACGGAGGATAAAAGCGTACGCGATAGCCTTGCCCGCCCGGAAGTTGCCGCGTGATCACCGGGATGATCTGGGCGTGGGTGAGTTTGGCCAGACGCGGCAATGCCGACACCGTGGCCGCCGTCACGCCGAAGAACGGGACGAATACGGCGTTGTGCCGACCGTGGTCCTGATCCGGCAGGTAGTAAAAAGGCAGCCTGGATTTGATGGCATTCAGGGTCGACTTGAGACCTTCGTTGCGCGCGATCAGGACGATATCCGAAAAGCGCGTGCGGCCATGGCGCATGTATTTATCGGTGACCGGGTCTTTGGCGGGTGCATATATCGAGGCAATCTGCCGGTCCATGGTCAGGCGCACGCCGCCCATGTCGAGTCCGACAAAATGGGGGGCCAGCCAGATCACCGGGCGCACGCCGTCACCGAGTGCGGCTTCGGGATTGTCGATCCGGATCAGGCGGCGTACCCGCGTCTCCGATCCCCACCATAAAATTCCGTGTTCAAGCACGGCACGCATGGAGGCCTGAAAGGTTTGCCTCAGCCAGCGTTTGCGTACCGGTTCGGGGGTATCCGGAAAACACAGCGCCAGATTGGTGGCGACGACGCGCCGGCGCTTGCCGGGACGCAGCGACAGCAGACAGCCGAGGGCATTGCCCAGCGCCGCCTGTAGCGACAGCGGCAGCCAGTGCAGCAGCCATAGAAACCCGACGCTGATCCAGACCGGAATCAGCGCAGGGCGCAGCAGGCTTTCGGTAGCGGCAGGTTTCATCCCGCGGCCGGGCTGTCCGGAGGCGGGGCGCCGCCCGGGCGCTTGTGCCGGTTGTAACTCCACAGGTATTGCGCCGGAAAGCGTCGCACCACTGCTTCCACGCCCTGATTGATGCGGATGGCGGCTTCCGCTTTATTTGCGGGCAGGTCATCGAGCACCGGGAAGACATGCAGGTGGTAGCCACGCCCCCAGCTCAGCCGTTCGGCCGCGACGAAAAAGGCGGCGGCACCGGTCTTGTGCTGCAGGCTGGCGGTGAGCGTGGGTGTGTAGGCCGGGCGTCCCAGGAAGGGGGCCCACACGCCGTCGCCACTGGAGGCCACCTGGTCGGGCAGGATGCCGATGCCTTCATGGCGCTTGAGTGCGGCCAGTTGCGCGCGCACGCCGGACAGATCGGTCGGCACCAGCCTGGCCTGGCCGCGCTGGCGTCCGGCCAGCATCAAGGCGGCGAGAAAGGGTTTGCGCGGCGGCTTGTACAGGGCGGTAAACGGATGTTGCGAGGCGTAATACAGGTTGATCATTTCAAAGCAGCCGATATGCGGCGCAATCACGATGACGCCCTTGCCTGCCGCGCGGGCTGCGTCAATGTGTTCCCAGCCGCTGGTGCCCTTGACCAGTTTCAGCACCTGATCGTATGGGCGCAGCCAGACCGGCAGGAGTTCGATGATGGCCTTGCCGGACTCGCCGATGGACTGCCGTAGCAGGCGCCGGCAGTCGCGCCCGGGCGTGCACAAGCCGCTGTCGAACACGTTGTCGCGCATGCGCCCGGAATGACGGCCAGGCGACCAGTAGATCAGCCAGCCCAGCACGATGCCCAGGCCATGCAGCACGGGCAGCGGCAGGCGCGCCAGTAATTTCAGCAGGAACATCATGCGGCAGCACGATCTTCCACGCGCAGCTGCGTGTGGAAAATCGGAGTCCCCTTGTGGGGATTGACGTCAGGGGAGGAGGCGCGGCACAATGGGCCAGCCGCCGCGTTAATCTTGACAACTTGCGGGCGGGATACAAATACAGCTAAAGCGTCGCCGCTCTGTTTGTCCCCCGAGCCGGTTACGCAGTCAGTAATCGGGACAACAGGAGCTGTCATGCAAAAGAATTTCATTTTCACGTCTGAATCGGTATCTGAAGGCCACCCCGACAAGATGGCGGACCAGGTGTCGGATGCGGTACTCGACGCGATTCTAACCCAGGACAAACATGCGCGCGTGGCGTGCGAGACGCTGCTGACCACCGGTCTGTGCGTCATTGCCGGCGAAATCACCACCTCGGCCGTCATCGACTACAACCAGATCGCGCGCCAGACCATCAAGCGCATCGGCTACGATTCGTCCGAGATCGGTTTCGATTACAACACCTGCTCGGTGCTGGTCACCATCGGCAAGCAGTCACCCGATATTGCGCAGGGCGTGGAC
>JAIOJU010000113.1 GCA_019911765.1 Thiobacillus sp. | reverse complement strand
CAACAGCGTCAATCCGTCGTTACCGCTTTTTTCCGGATGAAACTGCACAGCAAAAATATTCTTGGTCGCCACCGCGCAGGTGAACGGGAACGGGTAATGCGAGAACCCGGCAATCACCTCGGGCGTAGTCGGCTGCACGAAATAGCTGTGCACGAAATAGAATCGCGCGCCTTCCTCGATGCCGACCCACAACGGATGGGGCAGCGCCTGGTGCACGTTGTTCCAGCCCATGTGCGGCACCTTCAATTTCTCGCCGGCCGCATCGTGCATCGCCTCATGCGGAAAACGCTGCACACTGCCGGGCAGTATCCCCAGGCAATCCGCATCACCTTCCTCGCTGTGTTCGAACAGCACCTGCAATCCCATGCAGATGCCCAGGAAAGGCTTGTTGTGGGCCGCGTCGACGATCACCTGGCGCAGCCCGCGTGCATCGATTTCACGCATGCAATCGGGCGCCGCACCCTGCCCCGGGAACACCACGCGCGTGGCTTCGGCAATCACGGCCGGGTCGGACGTTATCACCACACTGGCAGCCGGCGCGACGTGCTCGATCGCCTTGGCAACCGAGCGCAGGTTGGCCATGCCGTAATCGATGATGGCGATATCGACACTCACCGCGCAGCCCTCTTGTCGAAACTCATAGGGCGCCTTTTGTCGAAGGCAGCACATCGCCCATGCGCAGATCAGGCTCGACTGCCATGCGCAGCGCCCGGCCGAACGCCTTGAAGATCGTTTCGGCCTGGTGGTGCGCGTTGATGCCGCGCAGGTTGTCGATGTGCAGCGTCACCCCGGCGTGGTTGATGAAGCCGCGGAAAAATTCCAGGAACAGGTCGACGTCGAATTCACCGATGCGCGCACGGGTGTAATCGACATGATATTCCAGTCCCGGCCGGCCCGACAGATCGATCACCACGCGCGACAGCGCCTCGTCGAGCGGGACATAGGCATGGCCGTAGCGGCGTATGCCCTTCTTGTCGCCGAGCGCCTGGGCGAAGGCCTGCCCCAGGGTAATGCCCGTGTCTTCCACGGTATGGTGTGCATCGATGTGCAGATCACCCTTGGCCTGGATATCCAGGTCGATCAGACCGTGGCGCGCAATCTGGTCCAGCATGTGATCGAGAAACGGCACGCCCGTGGCGAGCGTGCTGGCGCCGGTGCCGTCGAGATTGAGGCTGACCGTGATCTGGGTTTCCAGGGTATTGCGGGTAACTTGGGCGGTGCGCATGGCGTTTGAAATTAAGGCTGTAATCGGATTCTAGCAGGCCACAATCGCTTTCAACGCGTCGACCAGCGCATTACATTGCGCATCGGTTCCCACGGTGATGCGCAAAAACGGCGCAATACGGGCCGGACGCGTGAAATGACGCACGATAATGCTGCGCTCACGCAGGGCCGCCGTCAGCGCGGCACCCTCGTGTGCCGGGTGGCGGGCGAAGATGAAATTGGCGGCGGAAGGCAGCACCTCGAATCCCATCGCCAGCATCGCGTCCACCAGCCGGGTGCGGGTAGCCACCACCTGGGTGCAAAGCGATTCGAAATAAGCATGATCTTCGATCGAAGCCAATGCCCCCGCCTGAGCGAAGCGATCCAATGGATAGGAATTGAAGCTGTCCTTCACCCGGTTCAGTGCCTCGACCAGATGCGGCTGACCGATGGCGTAGCCCACGCGCAATCCCGCCAGCGCATGCGACTTGGACAGGGTGCGCACCACCAGCAGTTGCGGGTAACGCGCCACCAGACCGATTGCCGATTCGCCGCCAAAGTCGATATAGGCTTCGTCGATCACCACCACCGAATCGGGATTGCCGGCGAGCAGGCGTTCGATCTCACTCAATGCCAGCAGGCACCCGGTCGGTGCGTTGGGGTTGGGGAAAATCACGCCGCCGTTGGGCGTCAGGTAATCGTCAACCCGGATCTCGAACGACTCGTTGAGTGGGATTGTTCGATGGGCGATTTCGTATAGCCCGCAATACACCGGATAAAAACTGTAGGTGATGTCCGGAAACAGGATCGGCCGGTCGTGCTTCAGCAGCGCCATGAAGGCATGCGCCAGCACCTCGTCGGAGCCATTGCCGACAAAAACCTGATCGGTCGTTACGCCATGAAACGCGGCGATACCCGCGCGCAGCCGGTCCGAGCCAGGGTCGGGGTACAGCCGCAGGGTCTCGGCGGCCTCGGCGCGCACCGCCTCCAGTACCCGCGGGCTGGGCCCATAAGGGTTCTCATTGGTATTGAGTTTGACCAGATTGGTCAGCTTGGGCTGCTCGCCCGGCACATAGGGCGTCAGTCCGCGCACCACGGCGCTCCAGTATTGGCTCATCGGTCAGGCTGGCTCACTTATGAATTAGGCGATATTCAGCGGAACGCGCGTGGGCCTGCAGGCCTTCACCATAGGCCAGTGTGGCGGCGATCTTGCCCAGCGTCTGCGCACCTGCCTGCGACACATGAATCAGGCTGCTGCGTTTCTGGAAATCATAAACGCCCAGCGGTGACGAGAAGCGTGCGGTGCGCGAAGTGGGCAGCACGTGATTCGGACCGGCGCAATAATCCCCCAGCGACTCGCAGGTATTCTTGCCCATGAAGATCGCACCGGCATGGCGCAGTTTCGGCAACAGCGCATCGGGATCGGCAATCGACAGTTCCAGATGTTCCGGCGCAATGGTGTTCGAGATCGCCGCCGCGTCGTCGAGGTCGCGCGTCTTGATCAATGCACCGCGGTTGGTCAGCGAGGTGCGAATCACTTCGCTGCGCGGCATCTCGTCGATCAGCGTATCGATCGCCGCCGCCACCGCATCCAGATAGGCCGCGTCGGGCGACAACAGGATCGACTGTGCCATTTCGTCATGTTCGGCTTGCGAGAACAAGTCCATTGCCACCCATTCCGCCGGGGTGCTGCCATCGGCTATCACCAGGATTTCCGACGGGCCGGCGATCATGTCGATGCCCACCGTGCCGAACACCCGGCGCTTGGCTGCAGCCACGTAGGCGTTGCCGGGGCCCACGATCTTGTCCACCTGCGGCACCGTCTCGGTGCCATAGGCCAGCGCCGCTACCGCCTGCGCCCCGCCGATGGTGAACACACGGTCCACCCCGACAATCGCAGCCGCCGCCAGCACCAGTTGATTCTGTTCGCCCCCCGGCGTTGGAACTACCATGATGAGCTCGCCGACACCCGCCACCTTGGCCGGAATCGCGTTCATCAGTACGGATGAGGGATACGCGGCCTTGCCGCCCGGCACATACAGACCAACGCGGTCAAGCGGGGTGATCTTCTGCCCCAGCACCGTGCCATCATCCTCGGTGTAGGTCCACGAATCCTGGGTTTGTTTCTCGTGATAGCGGCGCACACGCTCTGCTGCGGCTTCCAGCGCCAGGCGGGTATCGGCCGGCAATTGTGTGAGCGCATCCTGCAACTGGGCTGTCGTCAATTCCAGGCTGGCCAGTGAGTCCGCGGGCAAGCGATCGAAGCGCTCGGTGTACTCAAGCACTGCAGCATCACCCCGCTTTTTCACGTCATGCAGGATACCGGCAACCGTCTGTTCGATAGCGGCATCGGCAGCATCATCAAATTGCAACAAACGGGCAAGGCATGCCTTAAAATCAGGCTGCGTGCTATCAAGTCGGGTGAGCGTAACCACAGGAATCCATCTCCAAAAACGTGAGGCCGATTGTACCGTTTTTAATGTCCCACCGCGCCCGACCCGGATCGGCCAAACATATAGCCATACCCATTCCGGAAGTTAGACAAAGTCTAGATTATTGATTATCATGAAAAATATGCATTACACGCGCGACAATATGGCCGAACTTCTGCGCGGCCACGACATCAACCCGACCCACCAGCGGATCGAGATCGCGCACGCCTTGTTTTCACGCCAGGAACACCTCTCGGCCGATCAGGTCATGGCGATCGTCAACACCCGTCACTCCGAAACATCCAAAGCGACGGTCTACAACACGCTCAAGCTGTTTCTGGAGAAAAGGCTGATACGCGAGCTGATTGTTGACCCCAGCAAGGTGTTCTACGATCCCAACACCACCCCGCATCACCACATTTATGAAATCGACAGTGGCAAGATGTCCGACATCGATGCCGATCAGGTAAAGATAACCGGCCTGCCGCCGTTGCCTGACAATATGGTGACCGAAGGCATCGATCTCATTGTGCGCATCCGCAACAAGAACTGATTCCGCCCGCCCGTCCATGAAACGGGTTCACATTGCTCCCACTCTGCTTGACGCCCAACTGGCTGCCGATGCGCTATCCAGCCTGGGGATCGTGACCCATATCCTGAATGCCAGCGCTGCCGGCGCATTGGGTGAGCTGCCCTTCATGCAGGCCCAGCCTGAAGTATGGGTTGATGACGATGCGCAGGAAGCACGTGCACGTGAAGCCTTGACGGGATTGCGCGACGCGCAACCACGAGATGAAAAGATCTGCCCACATTGCAGCGAGCACAATCCGGGCAATTTTTTGAGTTGCTGGCACTGCGGCAGCGCATTGCCTGGTTGAACAGACGCGATTCAGGACGCCTGCGGATCCTTGTTCAGTGTCTCGAGATGCGTCTGGTACTGGCGAACGAAAACCCGTTCCAGCTCGTCAATGGCCTCGACCGCAGGCACACCATGAATCAAATGACGGGTCATCTGTGCTGATGCTTCATGAAAGACCTGGTTGCGTTCCAGCATCGGGTAAGTCTGCATCAAACGCTGAATCGCTTTCACGACATTTTCCTGCTCGGGACGCGGAATCGACAGTGGTTCACTGGGCGGCGCAGAAGCGGCTTCAGCCCCTTCCTTACCCGCCAGGAAATCGGCGTAATCCAGCAAAGCCTGCTGTCGTGATTCCGATAACGCCCTGAAAATGGACAACAGGCGCTTGCTGTCACGCATCGACAGTGCGTCCTTTGGCCGTACGTTTCTGCGGTTTCAAAGCGACATTGCATTGCTGGAATTTGTCGTCGGCAAAGCTGATGAAAGCGTCGAGCAGCTTGCTGCGGAATTTTTCCGGTGCGTACACCATGGTCAGCTCGCGCGTTAGCCTGGGTTCCAGCTGCACAGCGACCAGGGTGCCGAGTTGCAGTTCCTTGTTGACCGTGGATGCAGACATGATGGCCACTCCGAGATTGGCCTCGACCGCGCCCTTGATAGCCTCGCGGCTCCCCAGTTCCATCTCGATATGCAGATCATCCGGGTTGACGCCATTGTCCTTGAAGAAATCGTCCACCACCTCCCGCGTACCCGATCCGTGCTCGCGTGACACGTAGGGCTGCTCGGCGATTTCTCGCGCAGTCACGCTCCCACGCGAAGCCATTGGATGATTGGGTGAGCAAATCATCACCAGTTCATCGTCGCAGCATGCCAGCGTTGTCAGAATGGGGATATGCGATGGCGCTTCGATCAGGCCGACGTCAAGCGAATGGTCAGCCACCTTGGCGGCCACGGTTTCCGAGTTGGCAACGGTAAGCTGCGCCTGCACTTGCGGGAAACGCTCCTTGAACTCGCCCAGAATGCGCGGCAACAGATATTCGGCGATGGTCGTCGATGCCCCGATCATCAGGGGCCCGGTCACCTGGCCGGTCAACTCGCCCACCCGTGCGTCCATCTCCGCCGTCAGGGCGAGAATGCGCTCGGCATAGCCCAGCACCAGATCTCCCGCCAGCGTCAGGGAAATCTTGCCATGGCTCCGTTCAAACAAACGGGTATTGAAGTGCTCTTCCAGCTGCTTGACCTGAAAAGTCACGGCAGGCTGGGTCATGTACAGAATGTCGGCAGCCTTGGTAAAGCTGAGCTGCTTGGCAACGGTGTAGAATACTTGAAGTCTGCGGTCGGCCATAAATCCCCGTCCCCGGGTCAGAAAAGTTTTTTATTCAACCACAAACCCGCCCGTGTTGATACATTCCCAATACCAAGTTGCTGTAATCGCTGAGCTTTCGCCCGCGCCACACACGACTCCATACACGGCATTCCGCCGATCCTGACCCGGGCAGATAGTGAACCGCGCATTTTATACCATCCTGATGGCGCAGTTCCTGTCCGCTCTGGCTGACAACGCCCTGCTGTTTGCAGCGATTGGCCTGCTGGTGTTTTTCTCGGCACCCGAGTGGTTCTCCCCCCTGCTGCAAACCGTTTTTGTGGTTGCCTACATCGCGCTGGCACCCCTGGCGGGGCCATTTGCAGACGCCTTGCCCAAAGGCCGCGTCATGCTGATCGCCAACACGGTCAAGTTTCTCGGTTGCCTGACCATGCTCATGGGGTTGCACCCCCTGCTGGCGTACGCCATCGTAGGCGTGGGCGCGGCCATGTATTCGCCGGCAAAATACGGCATCCTCACCGAACTGCTGCCACCCAACAAACTCGTGGTTGCCAATAGCTGGATGGAGGGCACCACTGTTGCCGCCATCGTGCTTGGCGCCATCATTGGCGGCGCGCTCATCAATCCGCAACTGGCCGAAAACATTCTCGCCAATTTCGGACTCACGACCATAGTCATTGCGCCCAAATTTGCCATAGTCGTCATCACGGTTCTTTACGTGGGCGCGGCGTTCGCCAACCTGTTCATTCCGCGCCTGCCAATCGACCACAAGCTGCCCAGCAAGTCGCCCTTGTACATCCTTCATGATTTCGGGCACAGCTTCAAACTGTTGTGGCGCGACCCGCTTGGTCAGGTCTCGCTCGCCGTCACCACCTTGTTCTGGGGGGTGGGCGCCACCCTCCGCCTGCTCATCATCGAATGGGCCGCCCTCAACCTGAAATACAGCCTCAGTCAGGCCACCCAGCTCACAGCGGCCACCGCTGTAGGCATCGCGCTGGGCTCCATCCTGGCAGGAAAATATGTCCGGCTTGAACATGCGATTCGCACCTTGCCTGCGGGTATTCTCCTGGGCCTGGTGCCCATCGCACTGATCTGGGTCGACAGCCTGATACCCACGCTGTTCCTGTTGACGCTGATTGGCGTGCTGGCAGGCTTCTTTGTCGTGCCCATGAATGCGCTGTTGCAACATCGTGGGCATTTATTGATGGGAGCAGGCCATTCCATCGCCCAGCAGAACTTCAATGAAAACATCAGCATTCTGATGCTGACCGGCGCCTATGCCCTGATGATGCGCGCCGACTGGCACATTCACACGGTTGTCTGGGTATTTGGCCTGTTCATCACCAGCGTGATGACGGCCATTTGGCTACGACATCGCAAGGATGTCGTGCACTGAATCGGGACGGACCCCGGACAACGGGATGTAAAGATAAGGGCTGGCCAATTCAAACCCGCTTGGCGGGCTAAAAACCGGGCTCCTTATGAGAATCAAACCGGACCAGAGCAAACTCAATACCGCATAACCCTGAATGTTATCTGGCCCAGGTTTTATCCGGATCAGGCCGGCCCTGCACCTGCTCCACCTTGAGACTTCACCACGCTCATCGCCCCGGCAATCAGGGTGCTGATATCGGCCATGTTGGACGGCACGATCAAGGTATTGCCCGTCTTGGCGATGCCGGCAAAGGCATCAACATATTTTTCAGCCACTTTCAGATTGACAGCCTGAATCCCGCCCGGCAGCTCGATGGCACGGGCCACCCGGGCGATCGCTTCGGCGTTGGCGACGGCAATGGCCTTGATCGCCTCAGCCTCACCCTCGGCAACGTTGATGGCCGCCTGCTTCTCGCCTTCGGACTCCTGAATCGCCGCATTGCGTTCGCCGGTGGCAATGTTGATCTGCTCCTGCATGCGGCCTTCAGACGAGGCAATCAGTGCACGCTTCTCGCGCTCGGCCGTGATCTGGCGCTGCATGGCGTGGAGAATTTCCTTGGGCGGCGTCAGGTCCTTGATCTCGTAGCGCAGCACCTTGACGCCCCAGTTGGTCGAGGCTTCGTTGAGCGCCATCACCACCCCCCGGTTGATTTCCTCGCGTTCTTCAAAAGTACGGTCCATTTCCATCTTGCCGATCATCGAGCGCAGCGTGGTCTGCGCCAGTTGCGAAATCGCCGCGATATAGTCGCTTGCCCCATAGGACGCCATCTTGGGATCGGTCACCTGAAAATACAGAATGCCGTCGACAGACAACTGCGTGTTGTCACGCGTGATGCAAATCTGGCTCGGCACATCGAGCGGGATCTCTTTCAGCGAATGTTTGTAGGACACGCTGTCGATAAACGGAATGACCAGATTGAGGCCGGGCACCAGCACTGCATGGAACTTGCCCAGACGCTCGACCACCCAGGCATTTTGCTGCGGCACCACCCGCACGCCCTTGGCGACGACAATGCCGATAACGATAAGAATAACCAGTGCGACGACGTCCATTTACTTCTCTCCCTTTTATATGCGCCCGGAATGGGCTATTCGTTGCCCAGAACCAGCGTGTTGCCCTTGACCGCGCGAATGACAAGCGGCCGTGTGCCATCGACCGCAGTAGATTCGGCTTCGGCATCCCACACCGCGCCACGGTATTTGACCTGGCCCCGGCCAGCCTGCCACGACTCGACCTGCACGCTTTTGCCAATATCCAGATCCTGTGCCGTGGACTCCGTGTGATCGGTGCCGCGCTTCCAGTGGCGCAATGCCAGTGTCCCCAGCACGGCAATCACCCCCGCTGCCAGCAACTGCATCACCAGCCCCGCACCGAGCAGGGCCACCGCACCTGCCGCCGCTGCCGCTACGCCATACACCAGCACATAGAACGTACCGCTGGTGAGTTCCACTCCCACCAGCACCGCAGACAGAATCCACCACCACACATACGCCTGCATCTCATCTCCTTATAATCACGGGGCGATTCGCCAGTTCATCCGGATTATGCATGCCAGGCGGAAAATGTGCTGCCAGCAGCGCGTCAATCCGTTCGATTCCATCCAGTGCCCCGCGCTCAAACTCACCCGCCCGGAATGCGGCTTCCATGGCCTGCGCCACGACTTCCCATGCGGCATTGTCCACTCGTGCGGCAATGCCCCGATCCGCCACGATTTCGATGTCGTGATCGGCCAGCAGCAAATACACCAGCACGCCGTTGTTGTGCTCGGTATCCCACACCCGCAAGCTGGAAAACACCTCAAGCGCGCGCTCGCGGCCACGCATGCCGCGCCACACCGCGGATGCAGGGAGGCGGCTCTCGATGGCAAAGCGGATTTCGCCATCATGGCGGGTTTCA
>JAIOJU010000112.1 GCA_019911765.1 Thiobacillus sp. | reverse complement strand
GTATAAGAGACAGGTCGAGCGCGGCACGGCGCCCGCTCAAGCGTGTCATCTTTGCCGTGTCGCGCCGCGGCGAGCTCAAATATGGCGAGATCGGCCTCGCCCGTGGACTGGCCATTTCCCACGGCATTAACTTAGCCAAGGACCTGGGCAACACGCCATCCAATATCTGTACACCGGAATATCTGGCAAATGAGGCGCAGAAAGTGGCGAAAGCGCATGGCTTCGGCTGTGAAATCCTGGATTACGCCGCCTGCGACAAGCTGGGGATGGATTCCTTCCTGTCAGTTGGCAAAGGCAGTGACAAACCACCCCGTTTCATCGTGCTGAAACACGAGGGCGGCACCAAAGGCCACAAGCCTGTGGTACTGGTCGGCAAGGCCGTCACATTCGATGCCGGCGGCATTTCGCTGAAGCCGCCCGCCGAGATGGATGAGATGAACTACGACATGAGCGGTGGCGGCTCGGTCATCGGTGCCTTCCACGCCATCGGCGAACTGAAGCTTCCGCTCAACGTCATCGGTCTCATCCCGGCGTGTGAAAACATGCCCAGTGCCAACGCCAACAAGCCGGGCGACATCGTCACCTCGATGTCCGGCCAGACCATCGAAATCCTCAACACCGATGCCGAGGGCCGCTTGATCCTGTGTGATGCGCTGACCTATGCCGAACGCTTCGAACCCGATGCAGTCATCGACCTGGCCACGCTCACCGGTGCCTGTGTCATTGCGCTCGGCGCACACCCCAGCGCGCTTTTCAGCAATCACGACCCGCTGGCACGCGAAATCGAACACGCTGCCGACCATGCCTGGGACCGCGTCTGGCGCATGCCGCTGTGGGATGACTATCAGGATCAGTTGAAAAGCAGTCTGGCCGACATGGCGAATATTGGCGGCCGCCCCGCCGGTTCGATCACCGCCGCCTGCTTCCTGTGGCGTTTCGCCAAGAAATACCACTGGGCACACCTCGATATCGCCGGCACTGCATGGAAAGGGGGGCGCACCAAGGGCTCGACCGGGCGACCCGTCTCCCTGCTGGTGCACTTCCTGCTGAACCGTACGATTAAGTGACCGAGATCATTTTCTACACTTTTGCCGACAACCCACTCGATGTCGCCCGTCGGGTGGCGGCCAAAGCGCATGGTCAAGGCAAGCAGGTCATGATCTACACCCCCGACCCTGCTGTTGCCGACCATATCGACCGTCTGCTGTGGACCACCCCCCCACTCGGCTTCGTGCCGCACTGCCGCGACACCGATGCGCTGGCAAGCGAAACACCGGTTCTGATCGGTTCAAACGTCGATACATTGCGCACCGCTGATGTCATGATCAACCTGCATCACGAGCAGCCTCCCGCCTTTGCACGGTTTGAACGACTGGTCGAAATCATCGGTCAGGATGACGCAGGGCGCGAACACGGGCGCGAACGTTACCGCTTTTACCAGACCCGTGGCTACGCCCTGAAAACCCACGACTTGCGCCAGCACGGCGGATAACGAGGCCACGATGAGCGACAGCCCCCTGATGAGCAAGATGGATGCGCTGCTGAAGAAGCATCGCGGAGGCGGTGACGAGCCGCCCGGCGTTCCCGCTCACGTCGAACACGCCTCTCCTGCCGCCCACACGCCGCCGCCCAATGCCTGGCTGCCCGTTCTGACCCAGGTCATCGAACGCGGCACCCCTCCCCCCGTTGTGCTTGAAGTGGTTAACCCGACTGCGACCGGAACAGGGCCAGTCCCCCCTGTGATCGAGCCGCCCGCACCCACAGCCAGCACACCCGTATCACAGCCGCCCGCACCCGACGAACCCACACCCGTAGCCGAGCCGGATTCCGCCGTCAGCGACACGCTGGCCGAGCAGTTGATGAGCGAACTCGCCCCGCGCTTATCCGAGGTCATGGAAAAGCAGGTCGCAGCCGAACTGCGCAAGAACCTCGACCAGACTGTAGCCAGTCTGCTCAGCCAGCTGGATGTCAACGTACGTGAGATCGTGCGTGACGCCGTCACCGAAAAACTCAAGCAACCACGCGATCCCTCATCCTGAATGCCTGCCCAGTAAGGTTTGAGCCTCAAATCCCGCTATTGAGCATGATGCTCTTGCATGCTTTGGTCATGTATCCGGATTTTTCGGGACGTGCCCCAGGGTTTTTTGGGATAATCGAGGTTTTGCATACCCGCCATGGAACTCGCCAAATCCTTCGAACCGGCTGAAATCGAAAAACGCTGGTACGCCCAGTGGGAAAGCGCCGGCTACTTCAAGGCTGGAGCATACGACTCCACACGGGCTTCAGCCCGTAGTGGATCGGAGTCCCCTTGCGGGGACAACGCCCAAGCCTCCGCCTACTGCATCATGCTGCCGCCGCCCAATGTCACGGGCACGCTGCACATGGGCCACGCCTTCCAGCACACGCTGATGGATGCGCTCACCCGCTATCACCGCATGGCGGGCGACAACACCCTGTGGCAACCGGGCACCGACCACGCCGGTATCGCGACACAGATCGTGGTGGAACGCCAGCTCGACGCACAGAACATTTCACGCCACGATCTCGGACGCGAGAAATTCCTCGAGAAAGTCTGGGACTGGAAAGAGCACTCCGGTTCCAGCATCACCCAGCAGATGCGGCGGCTGGGTACCAGCCCCGACTGGAGTCGCGAGCGTTTCACCATGGATGAAGGCCTGTCGAAGGCCGTCACCGAAGTGTTCGTGCGACTCTATCGCGAAGGCCTGATCTACCGCGGCAAGCGTCTGGTGAACTGGGATCCGGTACTGCAAACCGCCGTCTCCGACCTTGAAGTCGTCCCCACCGAGGAAGAAGGCTTCATCTGGGAAATCAGCTACCCGCTGGAAGACGGCTCCGGTGCGCTCACTGTCGCCACCACCCGCCCGGAAACCCTGCTCGGCGACACTGCCGTGGCAGTGCATCCGGAAGACGAACGCTACGCCCATCTGATCGGCAAGCATGTCCGCCTGCCCATCGCTGAACGCAGCATCCCCGTCATCGCCGACGATTATGTCGATCGTGAATTCGGCACCGGCGTGGTCAAGATCACCCCGGCGCACGATTTCAACGACTGGCAGGTCGGACAGCGCCACAAGCTGGTGGCCATCAGCGTGCTCACGCTCGATGCCAAAATGAACGACCTGTGTCCGGCTGAATACCAAGGGCTGGATCGCTACGAGGCGCGCCAGAAAATGCTGGATGAGCTACAGGCGCAAGGTCTGCTGGTCTCTGCCAAGCCGCACAAACTGATGATCCCGCGCGGAGACCGCACCCACGCGGCGATCGAACCGATGCTGACCGATCAGTGGTTCATGAGCATGGACGGCCTGGCCAGACAGGGGCTGGATGCAGTCGAATCCGGCGAAGTAAAGTTCGTGCCGGAAAACTGGACCACCACCTACCGTCAGTGGCTGGAAAACATTCAGGACTGGTGTCTGTCACGGCAGCTGTGGTGGGGGCATCGTATCCCGGCCTGGTACGACGCCGACGGCAATTTCTACGTCGCGCACACTGAAGCCGAGGCCCGCAAACAGGCAGGCGGACGCGAACTGACGCAGGATAATGACGTGCTCGACACCTGGTTTTCAAGCGCACTGTGGCCGTTCTCCACCCTGGGCTGGCCGGAGCAGACACCGGAACTCGAGCGTTACCTGCCGACGTCTGTTCTGGTCACCGGCTTCGATATCATCTTCTTCTGGGTCGCCCGCATGGTGATGATGTCCAAGCATCTCACCGGCAAGGTGCCGTTCCGCGAGGTCTATGTCACCGGCCTGGTGCGCGATTCCGAAGGCCAGAAGATGAGCAAGTCGAAGGGCAACGTACTCGACCCAATCGACCTCATCGACGGCATTGCGGTCAACGACCTGGTCGCCAAGCGCACCCAGGGCCTGATGAATCCCAAACAGGCCAGCAGCATCGAAAAGCGCACCCGCAAGGAATTCCCGGAAGGCATCGCCGCATTCGGCACCGACGCGCTGCGCTTTACCTTCGCGAGTCTGGCCACGCACGGTCGCGACATCAAGTTCGACCTGCAACGCGCCGAAGGCTACCGCAATTTCTGCAACAAGCTGTGGAACGCCACCCGCTTCGCGCTGATGAACCTGGAAGGCCACGAC
>JAIOJU010000111.1 GCA_019911765.1 Thiobacillus sp. | reverse complement strand
CGCCCCGGATATAGTCCGGCATCATGGGTACCTCGGTGAGGTTGCCGTATTCGATGATTTCCTTGATGGCGAGGATGCCGATCGCAAATACCTCCCCTCCCAGCATGAATGTCAGGTACTGCTGCTGGTCCTGCGAGATAGCCATTCCGGCCTGTTCATCCTTTTTCACTAGAGATCCCATGTCACCTCCTCCTTAAAACCGGACGAACTCAAGTTCGTCACTGGGGCCGGCTACGGCTTTGGGTGCGCTTTTGCTGCCAGCGACCTTGGCATGAGCCACCTGGAGATTTTTCCGGGAGTCTGATTTCCTGGCGCCCGACATCGAGACCACGGAACCGCTCTCGAGCTGGAAGAAGCTCATGGACTGTTGCAGTTGCTCGGCCTGGCTACTCATTTCTTCTGCCGTGGCGGCCAGCTCCTCAGAACTGGAAGCATTCTGCTGGGTGATCTGGTTCAGCTGGGACATGGCCGTGTTGATCTGCCCGACACCGGAGGATTGCTCCTCGGAAGCGGCGGTAATTTCCTGCACCAGATCCGAAGTCTTGTTGATCGACGGCACCATCTCATCCAGCAGCTTGCCGGCCCGTTCGGCCATATCCACCGAGCCGCCCGCCAGTTCGCCGATCTCCTGCGCCGCCACCTGGCTGCGCTCTGCCAGCTTGCGCACTTCCGCCGCCACCACCGCAAAGCCTTTGCCATGCTCGCCGGCACGCGCCGCCTCGATGGCAGCATTCAGTGCCAGCAGGTTGGTCTGGTAGGCGATGTCGTCGATGATGCCGATCTTGCCTGCGATGCTCTTCATCGCAGTGACGGTCTCCTTGACCGCTTCGCCGCCTTCGGTGGCCTCCTTCGCCGCCTTGGACGCCATGCCGTCGGTCACTTTGGCATTCTCGGTGTTCTGGCCGATCGATGCCGACATCTGCTCGATCGAGGCGGAAGTCTCTTCCACGCTCGCCGCCTGCTCACTCGATGCCTGCGACAGCGACTGTGCCGTGGCAGATACTTCCTCCGAGGCCGAGGACAGGTTGTCCGCCGCGCTGCGCACTTCGGTGATGATCTGCACCAACCGCTCAACCATGTTCTTCATTGCGTCAAGCAGCAGGCCCGTTTCATCCCTGGACCGCACATCGATCTTCACGCTGAAATCGCCTGCCGACAGGCTGTTGGCCACATCCACGGCTTCGCCGAGCGGGCGGGTGATGGAGCGAGTGACCCAGAAGGCAATCCCGGCCGCGAACAGGAAGGCCGCCACGCTCATGGTGAGCATCAACATCCGTGCCTGGTTGTATTGCTCGCTCGCCGCTTTGCCCAGCGCGTCCATGAGTTCGCCCTGGAACTGGATAAGATCATTGACACGCTTGCGATACTCGTTCGCCGCCGGGCGGAATTCGGACTCCATGAATGCCCGGCCTTCTTCGGCCTTGCCTTCCTCGGCCAGTTTTATGATCTGATTTTGCGCCGCGATAAATCGCTCACGCGAGTCGAGGATCAGCTGGAACATCTCGATCCCCTTGGGCTGAGTCAGCGTCGGCTTGAGCTTCTCCCAGGCCTTGCCGATGTTGCCGCGCCCTTCGAGAATGCGCTCCTTCGCGCCCTGAATGCCCGACTTGTCCGTGGCCATCAGGATGTCGCGCGAGCCGAGGCCGATCGCGTTGACGCCGGCAAGTCCATCCTGCAGCAACAGGACTTTCGGCCATTTGTCATTGTTGATGTTGTCCAGCGATGCGTTCAGGGCGGCCATACGGGTGATTCCGATAACAGCGATTACCACCATCAGCACTACTACCAGGCCAAAGCCCAGCCCCAACCGCATTCCTATTTTCATGTTCTTGAACATTTCTTGTCCCTCTCGTTAATTCCTGAAACCCAAAGTTTTATAAACACCCGACCCATCAAATTCTCTACGCTGCCTTTTCCGTCATCTGGCCCTCTCGTGCCACTGCCAGTTTCACCAGTGCAGGCACATCCAGAATCAGCGCCACTTCACCTGTTCCCAGGATGGTGGAGCCGGAAATGCCACGGAGATGCCGGAACACATTGCCCAGCGGCTTGATCACGGTCTGGAATTCACCCATCAACTCATCCACCACGAAACCGGCCTTCTGCCCGCCGTATTGCACGACCACGATGTTTTCCCGCTTGCCTGCGGCCGCATTGACTTCGAATTGATCGCGCAGGCGGACAAAAGGCAGCACCTCGCCACGCAGGTTGACGTAGTTACGCGTATCCGCAGCCCTTCTGTCCGTTTCGGGCAGTTCGATGCACTCCAGCACCATATCGAGCGGCACCACAAACGCCGATTTGCCTACGCCAACCAGGAAGCCGTCGATGATGGCCAGAGTAAGCGGCAGCCGGATGCGCACCGTGGTACCGCGTCCTTCCGCGCTCTCGATGTCCACCGTGCCGCGCAGTGCCTGGATGTTGCGCTTGACCACATCCATGCCGACACCGCGACCCGAGAGATTGGTGACCTGATCCGCGGTGGAAAACCCGGCCTCGAAAATGAGGTTGTAGATCTCGCTGTCGGACAGGGACTGTCCCGGGCTGATGATGCCGCGCTCGGCTGCCTTTTTGAGGATGCGTTCCTTCTTGAGTCCACCACCATCGTCAGCGACCTCGATCACGATGCTGCCGGAGTCGTGGTAGGCGTTCAGGCGCAGTGTCCCTTTGGCTGCCTTGCCGGCCGCCACGCGTGCTTCGGCTGACTCGATGCCGTGATCCATCGCGTTGCGCACCAGATGCATGAGCGGATCACCGATCTTTTCGACGACCGTCTTGTCCAGTTCGGTTTCGGCACCGCTGATTTCCAGGCCGATTTCCTTGCCAAGCTCCCTGCTCACGTCGCGCACCACGCGCTGAAAGCGGTTGAATGTCTCGCCAATTTCCACCATGCGCAGCTTGAGCGCGCCATCGCGGATTTCCTCGACCAGGCCGGAGACAATGGAAGTGGATTCGTGCAGCGCCACGTCGCCGGAACGCTGCGCCTGCAACGATGCCCCGGCACCGGCGATAACCAGTTCACCGACGAGATTGATGAGTTCATCGAGCTTTTCAGCACTGACACGAACGAACTTGGCTTCCTGCGCCTTGGTGTCGCGAATCTGGCGCTGCTTCTCCAGCGCCACATCCACGATTTCCTTATGCACCACGCCTTCCTTGACCAGCACTTCGCCAATAGGCAGTTTGGTGCCGCTGTCCTGGCCCATCATGTCTTCCTGGGCGGAAAGCGCCCCATCCAGCTCATGGCTGGTCAGGATTCCCGCCTCGATCAGCAACTGGCCGAGCATGTCTGTATTGCCGCTTGCATGCTCGATGCGGTCGATAAATGCCGCGAGGTGACTGGGCGGCGGCAGAATGCGCAGCTTGATGTCATCCTGAACAAACTCGAATACAGCTTCGATCGTCTGCTTGTCAGCCTCACTCTTGAACTCGATTTCAAAAGTCAGGTAACAGGATTCCGGATCCAGCTCGGACAGCCCGGGCAATGCGCTGTCATCGGTCACCAGCGAGACGATATCGCCGATGGTTGAAAGGTAGCGAATGAAGGAAGTGGGATCCATGCCGGTTTTCAGCACGTCGCGCCCGAAGATGAGAGAAAGATGCCAGTTGTCGCCCTCGAGCTGGCCACCGCCGCTGGCATCAAGCCGGGCTTCATGAACCGCTGGCATGGTGGCATCCAGCACGCCTGCGCCACCAATCATGGATTTCAGCGCAGCGGCCAGCGCCTCGCCCGTAGCCTCCTGTTCCGCATCGAGCGTTTGTCCTGCTTCCGCCACTATTGTGACCAGCAGTCCAATGTGGTCGCAGCATTTAAGCAGCAGTTCGACAAGGGCGTCATTGACCAGCAATTCACCATCGCGCACCTTGTCCAGAACATTCTCGACAACATGCGTGAAGGACACAATTGCATCCAGTCCGAACAGCCCTGCCGAGCCCTTGATGGTGTGCGCCGCGCGAAACATGGCGTTGACCGTATCTTCATCCTGCGGTTCGGTTTCGAGCCGCAGCAGTATGCTTTCCATTTCCTCGAGCAAGCCGCGGCTTTCCTCGATATACGTCTGTAATGCCTGATCCATGCTCATTCCCGTCTCCTTGATATATGGCGGCTGTTATGGCCGAGCGGGAATCAGCAGGGGATCGCCGAACTGTGCCGCCATGTTGTAGAGGTCAATCAGCTCCAGGGCTGCCTGGCTGTGGGAGACGAAACGCACAACCTTGCCCAGCCGGGTGCCTTCGCGCTTGGCTGCAAGCAACAACTGGAAGCCAGCTGTATCCATCTCGCTGACGCCACCGAGATCGACTTCGATTTCATTGTTGGCCGCGAGGTGATCGATAAGACCGTCGCGGATTTCCTGGCCGTGATAGATGGTCAGTTCGCCTTCCATTTGCAGGCGGCAAACACCGTTTTCCTGTTGCACGTTGATATGCATGTTGTCCTCCCTGTTCTCTGCTTCAAGGCAGGATCAGTTTTGAAACGGCAGCCAGCATCTGTGCTGGCTGGAATGGCTTGACCACCCAGGCCTTGGCGCCTGCCGCCTGTCCCTCCTGTTTTTTCGCTTCCTGTGATTCGGTGGTGAGCATGATGATGGGCGTGAACTTGTAGTTCGCCATCTTCTTGACCTCTTTCACGAAAGTAATCCCGTCCATGTTCGGCATGTTGACGTCGCTGATGATGAGGTGGATTTTTTGTCCGGTAATCTTGGATAGCGCATCTTTTCCGTCACACCCTTCGATGACGTCGAATCCGGCGCCCTTGAGCGCAATACTCACGACCTGACGCAGTGAAGCGGAGTCATCTACAACCATGATGGTTTTTGCCATAGCGATTTCTTTCTAAAAAAAGGTGATTTCAGAACTATTGGACTGCGTGGCGCCTACACCCGTGTGCATCTCTATCTGCTCCATCGTGGTGTAGGTTTTCGACAATTCGTCGAGCCATGCTTGTGTATCGATAGGAGTGCATTGCCCGGTAACCAGGCATTCGCCGACATACGCTTCGAGCTTCCGCATGTCGTCACGAATATGTGAAAGAATCTGGCTCACGCGATCCTGAAACTGCAGCGAAACCAGCACATCGGAAATTTCATCCCGGATGCCGATGCTGGCCTCGTTCAGAATGCTGGAAGATTCGGTCAACCCGCTTGCCGCGCCATGAAAACGCTCGACAACCTGGCCGATAACCGCTTCCGAATGCTTGACCAGTTCGTTATCGCGCGCCTTGGATTGTTCTGACGCTTCCACGGTGGATGCAATGGCGGTATTGATCTGCTCCACGCCGAGACTGATCCTCTTGCCTGTTTCGCCTGACAGCGTGGAGAGCCTGCGCACCTCGTCGGCCACCACCGCAAATCCGCGCCCCGCTTCGCCGGCACGTGCCGCTTCGATGGCAGCATTCAGCGCGAGCAGGTTGGTCTGCATGGCAATGCTGCCAACCTCGGTCGCCATCTGCTTCAACTCATCCATAAACGATGCCAGCTGATCGATCTCTCGCAGCAGCTTGTGTTTGGATACGGTGGACTCGCGTAACGAATCGATAATCGAACCAAGGTCCTGCTGGCTGCTCGTGAGCAGAGCAACCAGGCCATCCTGCCCTTGATTTGAGTCGACATCGCCTGCAGCCGATTGCGAAGCCGACACTGCCGCCTCCAGTTTTTCCACCAGACCGGAAAAGCGGACGGCGAGTGTGGTGACTGCATCTGCCGTCTGCGTGCGCCCCGCCTCAACCTGCAGCGACCAGATAGGCAGCACGCTTTCGCACAACTTGCCGAAATTAGTCCCCAAATAGTCCGCCCCTTCCTGCGCACCCGCGTCACGCGCCTGTTCAAGCGTCGCAAGGGCGGTAGCGCGTCTGGATTCCAGCAACCGATGCGCCAGCCATCCAGCCACCACGCCACAAGCAAAAATCAATATTCCAAGCAGCATCATTCCCGCACTGCCAATATCATTCACGCTTTCCATAACCACCTTCCACTTATTGATATTTGCGCTGTGGTATTGAACACACATACATCTGGCTGTGATGCATCACCACCTCCATCAGCTGGTCGATCTGAACAGACAGATCGAAACAATGATCCGCGCCGGCTTGTAACCAGCGTTTTCTGTATGGCTCAGACGAGCTTGGGTTCACTACGATCAAGCATGCCGAGGGGCATTCAACCCTCGCCACGGAAAGCAACTCAAGACCACTGCCATCGGTTAGCTGGGCATCCATGATCACGATCATCGGCTGCAGCGAGCGTATGACCTCGCTTGCCATCTCATATGTGGCGGTCTCCACTATTTCCATGCAGCCAAGGCTGGCCAGAATCGCAGCCAGGCGTTCACGCAAAAGCGTTGAAGGCTCTACCAGCAGTAATGTCATTCGCCTCAAGTCCGCTAAAAATTTCCAGCCAATGGGATTGGCCAAACAAGAACTGCTATCCAATTGCAGGTGTTTACGGTGGCAAGCGTCCTGAAATAGAGTCGGCGAACTCTGCTTTTGATTCAGGAATTATTCGCGGCCGGGTAGGAATATTCCTAATGGGATGCAGCACTCTTTTTTGTCATTTGATCTGCCAAGGCCGGCATACAGCAGTGTCTGCCAGGGAAACGCTGAACAAGTCCACGGTGTCATTCCGGCGAAAGCCGGAATCCAG
>JAIOJU010000110.1 GCA_019911765.1 Thiobacillus sp. | reverse complement strand
GAAGAAAGTTCAATTTTTAAAAAGAATATTTGCTCGTTGTTTTGGCGGGACAGTATGTGGAGTGAGTGCTGTTTGGCGGACTGATTTCATGCAGGTGCCGACCGTTTCAGGCGAGGGGGCCCACTTCGGGGTGCACATGATTGTGTGTGCCAGGTCCGGACGGACGAGGTGTCAGTTGGTGGATGCCGACGGTAAGCGGCATTCAGGGCGATGGGGTAAGTGTGGCTATTTGCCGTATTTCATGGAAACGAAAAAGGGGCGAGTGCCCCTTTTTCGTTTCCATGAATGACATGGGATCAGGAAAGACCACCGTCATAGTCGGCAATACCGGGATTGGATTTCCCGACGCCGATGATCCTGGGTTCGTTCAGCTTCAAGCCCTTGATCACTTTCTTGTCGCGAAGGTAGCTGGCGACGACGTCCCAGATGGGCTCGCCCTCGACGCCTTCACCAACCGGCGCCCAGCCCGCAACCTTGTAGGTCTTGTTGGCATCCACCGGCTTGCCTTTGATGGTCATGTCGGTAATGCGCTTGCCGATGGTCTGGTTCGGGTTGACGGTGTATTCGATCCCGCCCACGCGCACCATGTCGCCACCTTGCTGGTAATACGGGTCGGCGTTGAACAGGTTGTCGGCGACATCCTCCATGATGGTCTTGATGGTTTCACCCGTCATGTCGTTCAGCGTGGTCTGCGGATAAGTGATGGCTGTCTGGTCCATCAGGCGCTCCATGGTGATCGCGTCGCCAGGAAGCAGGGTGGTGCCCCAGCGGAAACCCGGTGAGAAAGCCGCGTCGGCACCTTTGACCTCCATCAGTGCATTGACCAGCAGTTGATCCCAGGTGCCGTTGAAGTTGCCGCGACGATAAAGGAAGTCGTCGGTGACGGCGAGCTTTTCATTGAGCCTGGACTCGTAGGGCGCGCGGACCTTCTTGATGTACGCATCCATTGCCGGGTCGGCCGGCAGCAGGTTGGAGAATACCGGCAGCAGGCGGTATTTGAAGCTGACGACGCGGTTGCCCTTGACATCGAAATCCATCACGCCGAGGAACTTGCCGTTGGAACCCGCGTTGGTGACGAGCGTGATGCCCTTGGCATTTTTGACCTGGACCGGTTGCGGTACGCCGTCATGGGTGTGGCCGCCAAAGATGGCGTCAATGCCGGTTACGCGGCTGGCCATCTTGATATCGACATCTATGCCGTTGTGCGACAGCACGACCACCACCTTGGCGCCTTTGGCGCGCGCCTCGTCGACCCATTTCTGCATGCTGTCGTCACGGATGCCAAAGCTCCAGTCCGGCACCATGTAGCGCGGGTTGGCAATCGGTGTGTAGGGAAAGGCCTGGCCGATCACGGCAACTTTGACGCCGTTCATTTCCTTCATGGTGTAGGGCTTGAAGACCTGGTCGCCAAAGTCGTTGGTTATGATGTTCTGCGCAACAAAATCAACATTGGCCTGCTTGAAATCCTTGTTGACGATTTCCATTACCCGGTCGGCACCGAACGTGGATTCCCAGTGCGGGGTCATGATATCCACCCCAAGCGCAATGCAGGCGTCGACCATGTCCTGCGCATTGGTCCACAACGAGGTGGCGGAGCCCTGCCAGGTGTCGCCGCCGTCCAGCAGCAGCGCGTTGGGACGTTGCGCCCGCATTTTGTCGATCAGTGTTTTCAGGTGGGCAAAGCCGCCCACCTTGCCGTAGACCTTGGCCGCTTCGGTGAAGTTGAGGTAGCTGAAAGCATGTGCTTCTGCGCTGCCAGGCTTGATGCCGAATTTTTTCAACAAGTGCTGGCCCACCAGGTGAGGGGCTTTGCCTACCGCGTTGCCGATACCCAGATTGACATTGGGTTCACGGAACCATACCGGCAATAATTGCGCATGGCAGTCGGTGAAATGCAGGAACGACACATTGCCGTGGCGGGGAACATCGTAAAAACTGGCTGGAGTGGGACCGCCAGCCAGAGCGGATTTGCTGTCCAGGACCATGCCGGAAGCGGCAGCAACTGCAAGCAGTTGCAAAAACTCGCGACGGTTCATGTGCATATGTCTCTCCTCAAGGGATGAATTGTTTGGTGGTGCGTGTGTTGCATTGTTATTTTTAGTGCGCTGCGGGTAAATGGTAGCTCCGGCTCATACCCATCAATGAAAAAGCCCGGTCACCCGGGCTTTTTCTGGCTTCTGCCCGCTTACTTGCGGAACACCGAGGCCTTCATCGGCAGCCCATTGGACATCGCGGAATGGAAATACTCCAGGTTGTTCATGGTAGTGCTGTTCGGTGCAGGCGCCACGGCACGCACCTGCTTGAAGCAGCCAACATAGCGATCCTGCAGCGTGGTCAGGCGCTCGCCGCCGCGGAATACCGGCCAGTGCACCGTTTGGCCGACAACCGGTGAGATCAGTTCGGAGCGCAGGCGGGAACCGGCGTTCTGTACGTGGCAGCTGGCACAGGCAAAGTTGAGCTGGCCATTGCGGCTGAAGAAGGTTTTCTTGCCATCTTCATATGCTGCCGTGGCCTTGGGGCCTTCGACCTTGACGTTCATCAACATGCCATCGGACAGGGTGCGCATGTAGGATGTGAGCAGTCCCATGGTCTTGGCATCGCTATAGCCGTAGGCCGCCTCGCCGTTGGCGGTACGGCAATCGTTGATGGCGTTCTTCAGGGTGACAACCTTGCCCTTGGCTTCGTCGAACATGGGGTAATTGCCGGCAATCTGCTTGCCGCCGTTTGGCAGGCAATCAGCATAGGTCTTGCCATTCTTGAACGGGGTTTCCCACATTTTGCGGCCTTGTTCGATTTCGGACATGTAAGGCGGAAATTCCATGATGGCTTCATACTGGGCCATGCTGTCCGGATCAAATGCCAGCGCGCCGTAGACATAGTCTTCCAGCTTTACGTTGGGATATTTTTGCGTGTAGTACTTGATAAGTTCCTGTCTGTCCGACTCGGGGGTTGCGTGTGCCGTGGCCGCACCCAGCGCGATGCTCAATCCGGCCATGCCCGTCAGCAGTTTCATAATGATTTGTTGTTTCATGCCGTCCTCCTGAAACCTGATGAATAAAACGGGAGCGGGGCCTGTTGCCCCGCTCGTGTGCTGCCCAGCTTAGCTGATGGTGGCTTCGGCGCTGTTCTTGTCGCCTGTGTTGTCAGCCCAGGTGACCACGACTTTATCACCGGCTTTGGGGCCTTTGACCTTGAAGCCCAGGTAGGGGTTTTTTGAAATGCCGCCGGAGAGGCCGGCGTCCAGCACCTTGGTGCCATTGACGGTGGCGGTCACATCGGTGATGTAGTGAGCCGGTATCAGTTTCCCTGTCTTGGAATCTTTACGCAGACCTGTTTCCATCGGGTGGTTCATCAGCACTTTGACATCGGCAACGTCGCCGGACATCGTGGCACGAATACGCATGGGTTCAGCCATTTGGCTTTCCTTTCCTAAAAATGTTCAGTTCAGCTAATTCGCTATGCAAAGCCGGCTGCGATTAGCCGCCACAGCCGCCAATGGTGACTTTGACTTCCTTGGCCGCGGTATAGGACTTGCCGCCAGCTGTGACCACGGCACGAATCAGTGAGGTTTGCCCCATCTTGATACGGGTGGAGACAAAGCCCAGCGCACCGCCCGACAGATCGAAATCAGCAATCAGCGGGGATGCATTTTTCTCGGCCATGATGGCAATGGTTGTGGTGCCAGCGATGTTGCTGGTCACTTCCACCGGCACGACGGCGCCATTTTCAGCGATATCAGGCGCCTTGATGGCAATGTCCTTGGAGTCGGCTGGCGCGGTTGCACCCATGCCCTTGAGGGCATCGCCAACGTTTTTGGCCTCGAAGGCGCTGCGAGGCGCGCCGGCCAGGGCCAGCGTAGGCTTCATTAATCCCGCGGCCACGGCCACGGCTACAGTACCTGCACCAGCGGCGCTTTTCAGTACGTTTCTACGAAGTGCATTCATTAGCAAGTCTCCTTATTGAAATGCGGCGGGTGATTCATTACAGACCGTATACGAAGTCGGTCACTTTATCGATTTCCTGTTCCGTCAGCACGCCGTGCTTGCCGAACGGAATCATGGAGGAGGCAGGGTTGACCGCGGTTGCGTCCCAGATCTGGGCGCGCAGCTTGGCCTTGTCGGGGTAGCGCGCGCTCATGGCAATCAGGGGGGGGCCATACAGACCGGTGGATTCCGCATCAGGCACGGTAGGCATGCCATGACATGCCAGACAGTTACCCTTGGTGCGGTTGAACGCGATGTCCTTGCCTGACTCTTCTTTGGGGGTGGCTGCAGCCTGTGCAAACACATTACCCGACAGCATGATGGCGCTGATTGCGCAGGCTGTTGCTAACTGATGCAACTTTCGCATTGTCATCCTCCTAATTATTTACGTGGTGATGAAAGCGCTTGCCGCTTGGGGTTGCCGTGCAGTGAACGCTATCCAGTGATGGATGAGACGTAGCATAGTGGAATTAGTTTTTGCCACGCAAGGCAAACCATGAATTTTTACGTTAAAAGCGTGGGGTAAATTCCTACCAGGCCTGCCAGATACGGGGGTTCAGGGTTCATGGCCTAACTTTTCCGTTGGGATTTTTCGATCTCTTGCCATTCGCGTCGCCGTGCTTCGGCCGCCGACAGGTCATAAAAACTGCCGTCGGCTGCCTTGATGCCGAGCGTGATGTATTCGATCGCAGCAATCAGATTGCCACTCAACGCAGCCGCTTCGGCCTGAGCACGATGGCCCAGCAGGCGGTGGCCGAGTTGGGCGTGAGCCTGGGCGGCCAGGCGCCACAACCGGCGGTCGAGTGGATATAGCGCGAGTTGTTTGTCGACCCGCTTAAGTGCATCGCCACTCCGGTTTGAAGCGAGTAATGCACTGATATAGCCGTATTGCAAGGGACGGTAGCCCGGGTGGGTTTCACTTCCCGCCTGATATCGCTGCAGTGCCAGCGTTGAATTTCCTGCAGTGAATGCCGTGTGGGCAGCCAGCTGCAGGATCATGGGGCTGCTGTTTTTTCCGGAGGGCAGTTTTTGCACTTCGGCTTCAGCTTCCTTGAATTGCCGTGCACGCAACAAGGCGATGATCAGGCCGTAACGTTCGGCTGTTTCGTTGCTGTAACGCTTTTCCTTGAGTGTATTGCGGATTGCAAGTACGGCATCATCCGGACTGTTTTCCTGGGCGCGCAGGCGAGCACGTACCAGCTGGAAATCGAGGCTGTCCTGTATCTGCTGATACGGTTCCGATTCGCTGCGCGACTCCATGTCGGCGATACGTTCGCTGGTGAGGGGGTGGGTGCGCAGATAGGCAGGCGCGCTGCTGTCGTAAAACCGGCTGGCGCGCTGCAGGCGGTTGAAGAATCCGCTCATCCCGCGCGGATCGAACTGGGCGCGGGATAGCATCTCATAGCCCAGGCGATCGGCTTCGCGCTCGTAATCGCGACTGTAGTTAAGCTGGTTCTGGATCGACAGCGCCTGGGTGGAGGCGATGGCTGCACTCGCCACATTGGCATTCGAGCGTGATGCCAGAATGGCCAGTGCCAGCGCAGCCATGGTGGGCCAGTAACTCTGGCTTTGTGCGGCGACCATGCGTGCAATGTGATCCTGGGTGACATGGGAGATTTCATGTGCGATCACACTCGCCAGTTCGGATTCGCTTTGCGCTGCGAGCAGCAGGCCGGTGTGGACGCCGATGTTGCCACCTGGCAGGGCAAAGGCGTTGATGCTGGGGTCGTTGACTACAAAGAATGTGAACTCGTGCTGGTTGCGCGTGCTGACAGAGACCAGCTTGTAGCCAAGTTGACTGAGATAGCTTTCAATTTCAGGATCGTCCAGGTAGCGCGGGTCTGCATAGACATCGCGCATGATGGTGCGTCCCAGTGTGGATTCCTCCTGGTCGGAAAAATATTGCCGGGATACTTCGCCCAGATCAGGCAGGTCGGCGGCGGCTACAGGTTGAATCGCCAGGGCGAGGACAAGCAGGGTACGTAGCATTAGCAGGTCGGGATGGAGGCAGGTGTCAGCATTTCGTTTACGATGCGGAAATTATCGATAAGGTTCCTGAGCATGAGCGAGTTTACCCATTTTGACGAAAGCGGCCGCGCAGTGATGGTCGACGTGGCGGACAAGGACGATACCCGGCGTGTTGCCGTGGCGAGTGGCCGAATCAGCATGTTACCCGATACCCTGGCACGCATTCTGGGCGGTCAGGCCGCCAAGGGCGATGTGTTGGGGATCGCGCGCATCGCGGCCATCCAGGCAACCAAGCGCACCGCTGAACTTATCCCCCTCTGTCACCCGATTGCGCTGACCAGGGTAGGCGTCGAGTTTGACCACGACACCGCCGGGTCGACCATCGACTGCACGGTAACGGCCGAAACAGTCGGCAAGACCGGGGTGGAAATGGAAGCGTTGACCGGCGTGAGCGTTGCGCTGTTGACTATTTATGACATGTGCAAGGCGGTGGACCGCGGCATGGTGATGGGCGAGATCAAACTGCTGGAAAAGCAGGGCGGGCGCTCTGGCCATTGGCGTGCCGCATCCCTGACGAATTCCTAGCCCATCGGCCTGTTGTGCATGGCGGGTATTGCGTCCAGATGGGCTGGGCATGGTTTGAGAGCAATCCTGCTGGGCCTTTTGCTGTGCGCGTTTGCCGCAAAGGCCGCGCTGCCCGACTACCAGGCTTTTTATTCCGAGGGGGAACGGCGTCTGTTGTGGGTGCCGTCCGAACAGGGCCTTTCCGAGCCAGAACACCAGGCTGCGCAGCAATTGGCGAAGCAGGGGACAGAGGTCTGGTTGCTCGATCTCACGCATGCCTATTTTTTGCCGCAACTGCCCAGCAGTATGGATGTGGTGCCACAGCATGACCTGATCGACTGGCTGCGCGCAGCACTGGCTGACGGCAAAGGCGTGACCCTGTATGCCGTGGCACGCGCCACGGTTCCCGTTTTGCATGCCGCTGCCCGGCTTGAATCCGCGCAGCGCGCCCGGTTGTGCGTGTTGCTGATGCATCCGAATCTGTATGCGGTGGCTGAACCGCTGGCCGAGCCCGGTTATCTGGATATGGGGGATTTGTCCGGGTTGCGCGTGCGCCTGTTGCAGCCGCGCCGCTCGGCGGCCACTCCCTGGCTGCCCGGACAATTGGCACATCTGGCCATGCAGGGTGCTGCGGTCAGCCATGTCATGCTGGAAAATCTGCGCGAGACTTACTGGGCACGAGAAACGCCGACCGAATTCGAAGTGGCGGAAAGCCGGCGCATGGCTGCGATGTTGCTGCGTGAAATGAATGCGTGGGGGTGCCGATGAAAAAGACGATCGTGGCATGGGTCATGAGCGTATTGGTCCCGGTGAGCGGGATGGCCGCGGGCTTTCAGGCGGGTGCGAACGTGCCCGCGCCTGCCCTGCAGGCCCAGGATCTGAATGGGGTGCCCCATACCCTGGCCAATTTCCGCGGCAAGGTGGTCTTGCTGAATTTCTGGGCGTCATGGTGCCCGCCCTGTCAGCGCGAGATGCCATCCATGGAGCGGTTGCGACTCAGGATGGCAGGACGGCCACTCGAGATCGTCGCGCTCGATAGCGCTGAAACACGGGATGAAGTCAGCGCTTACCTATCCAGGATGCCGCTGGGTTTTCCGGTTCTGCTCGACCCCGACGGCAGCAATACACGGCGCTGGAAGGTCTTTGCGTTGCCCTCCTCATTTTTGCTGGATGCCGAAGGCCGCGTGCGCTACATCCTGACCGGGCCAACGGAATGGGACGAAGGCGAGGCCTTGCTTTTGGTTGAGTCGCTGTTGGCCGAATTGCCCGTAGCGGGGAAGCAGTAGGGAATTAAGGTCTTTAAGTCTTTTAAAAATAAGGACTTTTGAGCAGGTGATTTATTTAGATTGCTTACCGTTTTGCTTGCCATCAAGGCGAATTGAAGGGCAAAATAACGCTATATTCGAAAAGTTTAATATACAGCCATCTCCGCAGCATCCAGTGCCGATGCGCTGGCGCTGCTTCTAGCAGTCACCTAGTGTGTATATCTGAGTAAGGAAAGTGCGGCCCCACTTGGGAGCCGTTGGGGACAATTTTGAGCCTGAAGACCGCATGAACGCCAAGATCAAACTCGAAAATCACGACGCGCAGGAAATCAAGTACACCACTTGTTATATGTGTGCCTGCCGCTGCGGCATCAAGGTGACGCTGGAAGACAACAAGGTCCGTTTCATCCAGGGTAACCGCAATCACCCCACCAACCAGGGCGTATTGTGCGCCAAGGGTTCGGCCGGGATCATGAAGCAGTATTCCACCGCCAAGCTGACTCAGCCGCTGATGCGCAAGCCCGGCACCGAGCGCGGCGAAGGGATTTACGAGCCTATTTCCTGGGAACAGGCACTGGACGTGCTGACCGAGCGCCTGGAAGAAATTCGTGCGACCGACCCCTCCAAGCTGGGCTTCTTTACCGGGCGCGACCAGATGCAGGCGCTGACCGGTCTGTGGGCGCAGCAATTCGGCACCCCCAACTGGTCGGCACACGGCGGCTTCTGTTCGGTCAACATGGCGGCGGCCGGCCTCTATTCGATCGGTTTCTCGTTCTGGGAATTCGGCGCGCCCGACTGGGATTACGCCAAGTACTTCCTGATGTGGGGCGTGGCGGAAGATCATTCGTCCAATCCGATCAAGATCGGCCTCGAAAAGCTCAAGCGCCGTGGCGGCAAGTTTGTCACCGTCAACCCGGTGCGCACCGGCTATTCGGCGATTGCCGATGAGTGGCTGCCGATCAAGCCGGGCATGGATGGCTTGCTCGCGATGTCGATGGTGCACGTGCTGCTGAAGCACGAAAAGTTCGATTACGAGTTCCTGGTGCGGTATACCAACGCCTCCTGGCTGGTGGTGCAGGCACCGGGCCAGAAGGGCGACGGCCTGTTTCTGCGCGATGAAAACGATCATCCGCTGATCTGGGATATCGAGAAAGAAGCGTTCAGAAACGGTATCGATGGCGATATCGCCCCCGCCCTGTTTGGCGAATATGTGGCACCGGATGGCCGCCGCGTCAAGACCGTGATGTCGATGATGGTCGAGCGTTACCTCGATGAGCGTTATGCACCGGAAAATGTGGCGCTGGAGTGTGGTCTGCCGGCGGAGGCCATCGAGCGCATTGCGCTGGAAATGGCGCATGTCGCGTTCAAGGAAACGGTCGAACTGCCGATCGAATGGACCGACGTGTGGGGCCGCAAGCACGACAAGGTGGTCGGCCGTCCGGTGGCCATGTACGCGATGCGCGGGATCGCCGCGCACTCCAACGGCTTTCATTCCTGCCGCGCCATTCACATGATCCAGATGCTGCTGGGCGCGCTCGACGCGCCTGGCAACTTCCGCGCCCGTGCGCCGTATCCGAAGCCGATCCCGCCGCACCAGCTGCCGGAAAACAACATCGACATCATCAACGCGCCGAACACCCCGCTGTCGCGCCCGCCGCTGGGCTTTCCGACGCGCCCGGAAGATCTGGTGATCGACGAGTTCGGCAACCCGCTGCGCATCGACAAGGCCTATTCGTGGGAAGTGCCGATTGCCTCGCACGGCCTGATGCACATGGTCATCACCAACGCGACCAACCATGATCCCTACGCGCTCGACACCCTGATCCTGTTCATGGCCAACATGGCGTGGAATTCGAGCATGAACACGGCGAACATCCAGGACATGTTGCGTGCCAAGGACATGGAAAACTTTGGCGAGTACAAGATTCCGTTCCTGGTGGTGATCGACGCTTTCCATTCGGAAATGACCAACTTCGCCGACCTGATCCTGCCGGATACGACCTATCTCGAGCGTCATGATTCGATCTCCCTGCTTGACCGCCCGATTTCAGAACCGGATGCGGCTGCCGACGCGATTCGTTATCCGCTGGTGAAGCCGGACCGCAATGTGCGCCCGTGGCAGGAAGTCATGGTCGAACTGGCAGGGCGTCTGAAATTCCCGGCTTTCACCAAGCCGGACGGCACGCCCAAGTTCAGCGGCTACCAGGACTTCATCGTCAACTACGAGCGCTCCCCCGGCATCGGCTTCCTCGCTGGCTGGCGCGGCAAGGACGGTACCAAGTCGCTCAAGGGCGAACCGAACCCGAACCAGTGGGAAAAATACATCGAGAATCAGAGCTTCTTCGCGCACCATTGGCCCGACAACCAGAAATACATGCGCTTCGCCAACAAGGATTATCTCGATGTGGCGTCAGATGCCGGCTTTGTCGGCAAGGTCGAACCCATCATCATGCAGTTCTATTCCGAGCCGCTGCAGAAATTCCGCCTGGCAGGACAGGGGCTGTACGACGGCCCGCAGCCCAACAATCAGGTCGACCGTGAGCGTCTGGTGAAATACTTCGACCCGCTGCCGATGTGGTACGAGCCACTGGAGCAGCAGCGTGTGGACAAGGACGAGTACCCCTTCTTCGCGCTGACCCAGCGCCCGATGTTCATGTACCACTCGTGGGATTCGCAGAACGTGTGGCTGCGCCAGATCATGGCGCAGAACTACATGTACATGAATGCGCGCAAGGCGGTGGAAATGGGCATCAAGGACTTCGACTGGATCTGGGTCGAGTCGCACAACGGCAAGATCCGCTGCCAGGTCAAGACCATGGAAGGCACTCAGGAAGACACCATCTGGACCTGGAACGCCATCGGCAAGCAGAAGGGCGCCTGGGGCCTCAAGGAAGACGCGTCCGAAGCCACCAAGGGTTTTCTGCTCAATCACCTGATTTCCGAACTGCTGCCGGAAAAGGCCGGCGAGCGCCGCGTCACCAACTCAGACCCTGTCACCGGACAGGCAGCGTGGTTCGATCTGCGCGTGAAGATATGGAAGGCCGCGCCGGGCGAAACCGGCTCATGGCCGCAGTTTGATGCGTTGAAAAAACTGCCGGGCGACGAATATGAGCGCCCCAACGTGCTGCGTTACGACGCGCGCAGCCATGAAAAGAACTAAACGGCAGAAATAGGCAGCAGCCAGAAAATAGAGCGAGCAAAACTATGAGACTTGGATTGGTCATCGACCTCGACGTGTGCGTGGGCTGTCATGCCTGCGCCATCGCCTGCAAGGAATGGAACGCCTCCGGCACCATCGGCCCGTTGTCCGACTACCAGCCCTATGGCGCCGAGCCATCGGGTGTGTGGTTCAACCGGATTCGCCATTATGAAATGGACGAGTATCCGAACAACAAGACGGTCAACTTCCCGATGTCCTGCATGCATTGCGAGGATGCAGACTGTGTGACCGTGTGTCCGACCGGTGCTTCCTACAAGCGTCCCGAGGACGGCATCGTGCTGATCGATCAGGACAAGTGCATGGGCTGCAACTACTGCTCGTGGGCCTGTCCCTACGGTGCGCGCGAACTCGATCGCTCCAGCGGCACCATGAAGAAGTGCACCCTGTGCGTCGACCGCATTTACGATCAGGATCTGCCGGTCGAAGAGCGCCAGCCCTCATGCGTACTGACCTGTCCGGCGCACGCCCGCATGTTTGGTGACTTTGATGATCCCGATTCGGCCGTGTCGCGTACCGTGCGTGAGCGTAGCGGATTCGGCTTGATGCCGGAGTTGAACTACAACCCCACCAACCGCTATCTGCCCCCGCGCAGCACGCCGGTGATTCCGGTTGAACCCAAGTCCAGGGGCGGCCTGAAGGAAAGCATCAAGCAGTTCGCCAACAAACTGGTACGCCGTTAAATCACGCGCCCACCTTATTCGCGCCAGGAGAATCCATGCATCCCGCTTTCTCAGTCATCTTCTTTACCGTTGCATCGGGCGCGGGCTTTGGCCTGTTTTCGCTGCTCTTCATCGCTGACGTCTTCAAACTGGGCGGCGGTTTTAGCCGTGAACAGTTGATTATTGGCGGCCTCATGGCCATGGGGCTGGTCGTGTTCGGCTTGCTGTCGTCGACCTTTCACCTCGCCAATCCGAAAAATGCCTGGCGCGCTTTCACCCGGTTTCGTACCTCCTGGCTATCGCGCGAAGGCGTGTTTGCCATGGTGTTCATGCCGCTGGCGCTGATTTATCTGGCCAGCATCTGGTTTGATGCGCCACTGTGGCTGCGTGAAACCTTTGGTTTCCTGACTGCCGTGCTGGCCTGGATCACGGTGTTTTCCACCGGCATGATCTACGCCTGCCTGAAAACCATCCGCCAGTGGAACACTCCCCTGGTGCCGGCCAACTACCTGGCGTTGGGCTACGCCAGCGGCAGCCTGCTGCTGCTGTTGGGGGCCGTGGTTGCCGAGCTCGACACCACACCCTACATCGCGATGTCGGCCCTGATTATCTCGATCGCCGCCGTGCTGAAGGCTATTTATTATTTCTGGATCCGCAGTCCCGGCCTCACGCCGACGATCAACACGGCAACCGGCCTGACCCGCGCCAAGGTAAAACTGCTCGATACCGGTCATACCCACGGCACTTTCCTGACCCAGGAGTTCGGTTTTCAGGTGGCGCGCCAGCGGGCCAGTCTGCTCAAGATCGTGGTGTTTGTCCTGGGGTTTGCACTGCCCGGCTTGATGATGGTTTGGGTGTTTGGTCAGCAGGGCCAACAAATGGCCGCTATTGTGGCTGTCATGGCGGGGCTCGCCGGGGCGGCGGTTGAGCGCTGGCTGTTTTTTGCAGAAGCGCGTCACGTGGTGAACCTATATCACGGTGCCCAGCGTTGCTGATTCGTTTTTGCTGCACATACATGTTTGGAGCGCCCCGTTTCTTGATGTATATTAGCGCGCTCTAATTTACACATCATGGAAGGATTTACCCATGTTTGGATTGTCAGGTTTCAAGGAAGTCGATCCCGGCTATGTAGGCGAGCTGGCAGGCAAAGGCGCGCACTTGATTGATGTGCGTACCGAGGCGGAAGTGGCGCAGGGCGTCATTGATGGTGCCATTCATATTCCGTTGCATCTGTTGCCGTTGCGTGCTGCCGACATCCCCCAGGACAAGCCCGTTGTGATCTACTGCCGCTCGGGTGCCCGGTCGGCGCAGGCATGCGCATTCATGGCGTCAAAGGGATACGGGAACATGCACAATCTGGCGGGAGGCATCATGGCCTGGGCCCGCTCGGGAAACGCGTTAAGCCGGCCCCGTTAAACAATATCAGTCAAGGCACGTTCAAATAGTTCCCGTTTTTTCTTTTCGGACAAGAAAATCGGTTGCAATGGGTGGGCATCTGGTTTAAGGTACCGCAGCGATTTTTAGTACATTTTAATGTAAGGAGAACATAATGAATTTTGATAAAGAACTTGATGCCCGTGGCCTGAACTGTCCCCTGCCTATCCTGCGCGCCAAAAAGGCCCTGGCTGACGTTGGGAGCGGTCAAGTGCTGAAAATTCTGTCCACGGACCCGGGTTCGGTCAAGGATTTCGCCGCTTTCGCCAAGCAGACCGGCAATGAGTTGCTGTCCACCGCTGAAGCGGGTGGTGAATTTACCTTCTTCATGAAGAAGAAGTAATTTAGCAAGACAAAATCAGCGCCGTCTGTTCCATGAACACACGGCGCTGTTTTTTTTAAAAACCGGAACAGGAGAGAGAGCATGGATACTAAAAAAATGGCCATCATCGCCACCAAGGGAACACTGGACTGGGCTTATCCCCCGTTCATTCTGGCCTCGACGGCAGCAGCACTGGGTTATGAAACCCAGATTTTCTTCACGTTTTATGGCCTCCAGCTCGTCCGCAAAGACACGTCCGGCCTGAAAGTGAGCCCGCTGGGCAACCCCGGCATGCCGATGAAGATGCCTTTTGGCCCCAAGTGGTTCAAGGACATCAACTGGAACATGCCCAATGCGATCCAGTCCCTCGTGCCCGGTTATGAAACCGTCGCCACCACGCTGATGAAGCAAACCATCAAGAATACGGGAGTTGCGAC
>JAIOJU010000109.1 GCA_019911765.1 Thiobacillus sp. | reverse complement strand
ACCGATGCCGTTCAGCTTTCTGGGGCGCTATGAAGAAGGAGGAAAGCTGATCATCCTGCTGGTCAGGAGTGACCGGATTTACACCGTTTCCGAGGGTGATGTGATCGACAACACCTATCGTGTGGAGCATCTGACCAGCGGGCAACTGGAGTTGACCTACCTGCCGCTGAATATCAAACAAACAATCAGTGCAGGGGGGGCATGATGAAAGCTGTCGATACCAGGCAGATGGTGGGCGTAATCGCGAGGTTTGCGCTGCTGGGGACTTTGCTGACGGGATGCGCCGGCTATCAGCTTCACAAGGAGGGCCTTGCATTGCTGTCCGAAGGGCGCATTGAAGAAGGCCTGGTCAAGCTGAAAGAAGCCAGCCACGCCGCGCCCGACAACCTGTCGTATCAGGCGGATCTGCTGCGCAACCGTGAGCAGACGGTGAATCGCCTGCTGGCCACTGCCAACAGCGAACGGGCCGCCGGTCATCAGGCGGCTGCGCAGGCCCTATACGAACGCATTCTGGTCATTGACGCGGGCAACAGCCGGGCCGAGCTGGGGCTCGAAGCCCTTGGCATGGACAAGCGCCACGACCAGGCCATAAGCGAAGCGGAATCCCTGCTCAGCAAACTTGATTTCGAGGCTGCACGAGGCGCGCTCAAGCCCGTTCTGCTGGAGAACCCGAAAAACAGCAAAGCCCAGTTGCTGCAGCGGAAAATCGATGAGAAGGCAGCCAAGGAGGCGATGGCCGAGCCTTCTCTAAAGGCCACGTTCACCAAGCCGGTCACCCTGCAATTCCGTGACGCCAATCTCAAGATGGTGTTCGAGGCGCTGTCGCGTACCAGTGGCATCAACGTGCTGCTGGACAGGGACGTCAAGCCCGACCTGAAAACCTCTATTTTCGTCAAGGATGTGTCGGTTGAAGACACCATCAACCTGATCCTGATGCAAAACCAGCTGCAAAAGAAAGTCATCAGCGACAACACGGTGTTCATCTATCCGTCCACCCCGGCAAAGCTCAAGGACTACCAGGATTTGAAGATCAGGAGTTTTCATCTGACCAACGCCGACCCCAAGCAGATGCTGACCATGATCAAGACCCTGCTGAAGACCAAGGATATTTTCATCCATGAAAAAACCAACTCCATCGTGATGCGCGATACGCCGGATGCGATCCGGCTGGCGGAAAAAATGATTGCCGACCAGGACATCGCCGAACCGGAAGTCATGCTGGAAGTGGAGGTGCTGGAGGTGAAAACCACACGCCTGAAGGAATTGGGGATCAAGTGGCCGGGCAGTTTCTCCCTGAGTACCCCGACAACTGCCACCACGCTGCGTCAGTTGCGCGATCTGACCGGCAACGATCTGCTGGCCAGTTCATTAAGCACCACGCTCAATTTCAAGCTGGAGGATGGCGACACCAACGTCCTGGCCAGCCCGCGCATCCGGGTACGCAATCGCGAGAAGGCGAAAATCATGATCGGTAGCCGGGTGCCGGTGATCACCAACGCCGTCACGCCGGTATCGACCGGCAGCCCGGTCATCACGGGTAGCGTGCAGTATCTGGACGTGGGGCTGAAGCTGGAGGTGGAACCCGATATCCACCTCGACAACGAAGTGGTGATCAAGGTAGGCCTGGATGTCAGCTCCATTATCAGGGAAGTGCCGAACACGCAATCAGGCACCCTTGCCTATGAAGTCGGTACGCGCAATGCCAACACGGTACTGCGGCTGAAGGACGGCGAAACGCAAATTCTGGCTGGCCTGATCAGCGATGAGGACCGCAAGACCGCCAGCAAGATTCCGGGCCTCGGTCAGATACCGATACTTGGCCGGCTGTTTTCGAGCCACAAGGATGACAATTCGAAAACCGAAATCGTGCTGTCCATTACACCGCGCATTGTGGGCAGCGCAGGCCTGCCTGACGTCGCTGAGGTGGAGTATTGGGCTGGTACCGAGTCCAACCTTCGCAGCGGGCCGCTGATTACCAAGGCCCTGGGCAGTGTTGCCGTTTCCACCAGCGCATCTGAAATGCCGTTGGCACGGCCGCGCCCGATTGTCGCGCAGCGCAGGAATATCCAGCCCAGCCCGCAGGCACCCGTGACGGCCAGCCCGCTCACGCTGTCCTGGCAAGGTCCTGCGCAAGCCAGGCCGGGAGAAACGGTCAGCCTGACATTGAACCTCCAGTCGCAGCAGGCGATGAGCAGCCTGGGTCTGCTGGTGAGTTTTGATCCCGCTGTGTTCAAGGCGGTTGACGTGACGGAAGGGGGCTTCCTCAAGCAGGACAATATGCAGTCCACCCTGAACAAAACCATCGACCAGGCGTCCGGCCAGATTTTTCTGGATATCTCGGGCAGCGGGCCGGAGGGGGCCAGCGGGACGAACAGCCTGGTCACGCTGATATTCGAGGCTATCGCAGCCAATCCGCAATCGCAGATCGTCGTGGGCCGCCTGGTGCCCAGCGGGGCCGGTGGAGCGGTCCTGACGGCGACCCCACCCGATCCCCACGTCATCGCAGTCGTGCCATGAATGCGCGTTTCTTCAAATTCCGGTTTGGATTCACCCTGATCGAGATGGTGGTGACCGTGGCGATTGTCGGATTGCTGGCATCGGTTGCATTGCCCTTGGCGGAACTGGGGGTGAAGCGCAACAAGGAGCACGAACTGCGCCTGGCATTGCGGGAGATCCGGACGGCATTGGATGCCTACAAGCAATCGGTCGAGGAAGGCCGGGTTGCGACGGTCGTGCAGCAGTCAGGCTATCCCGAGTCGCTACAGGTTCTGGTTGATGGGGTGCCCGATGCAAGCAGTCCTGACCGGAAGAAACGGATTCATTTTCTGCGGCGCATTCCACGCGATCCGCTGTTTCCGGACCCAAGCCGGCCGGATGAGGAAACCTGGGGTAAACGCAGTTATGCAAGCAGCCATGATGCGCCGGAGGAGGGCGACGATGTGTTCGATGTGTATTCGCTGGCACCTGGCACTGGATTGAACGGGATCCCTTATGGGCGATGGTAGGCAGGAGAGCCAGGCATGATGCTACAGGGGAAAAAATCCGGATTCACGCTGATCGAATTGATGGTTGTCATGGTCGTGATCGCGACCCTGCTCACCATTGCGGTACCGCGTTATTTCTCTCACCTGGACAAATCCCGGGAGGCGGTTTTACAGCAGAACCTGGCGCTGTTGCGAGAAACCCTGGATAAGTACTACAGCGACAAGGGCATGTATCCCGAGTCACTCGATGAACTGGTCAGCAGCAGATATTTACGCAGCGTACCGGCTGACCCGATGACCGGAAGCAATACGAGCTGGGTCAGCATTGCGCCGGACCCGTCCGAGGCGGGCGGCGTGTATGACGTCAAAAGCGGAGCCCAGGGCATTGCGCTGAATGGCACGGAATACCGGAACTGGTAACTGCGAGGCTTTTGACAACATGGCACTCCGTATCCAGAATCTAATGACAGCGTTTCCCAGTCCCGGGCAGGCACGGGTCTTTAAGCGGATGCAAGGCTTCACCTATATAGGCGTGCTGGTGCTGGTTGCGCTGATGGGTATCGCGCTTGCCGCTACAGGACAGGTATGGCACACGGCACAACAACGGGAGAAAGAACAGGAACTGCTCTTCATCGGCCACCAGTTTCAACTGGCCCTTGATCAATATGCCAAACATACCCCAGTGCGAGGCAGGCGCCAGCCGCTGCAACTGGAAGAGTTGCTGAAAGATCCGCGCCATCCGGAAGTCCGGCGCTACCTGCGGAAAATCTACCCGGACCCGATGACGGGTAGTGCAGAATGGGGATTGATCGTTGGGCCAAATGGCGAGATTCTGGGCGTGCACAGCCTGTCCGACGACGAACCCGTGAAAAAGAGCAACTTCGGACTTGCGGACAGATTATTTGAAGGCAAGATGAAGTATTCGGACTGGGTGTTCATGCATGCATCAGGCTAGTACGACAACCCATAAGTTTGCGTACATGCCGAGACGCGCATCCGCGCGCCGGGTGCGCGAAGCGAACCGCAGCCATAGTCGTTCCATGGCGAGGATGAGCGACAAAGCAATCGGTGATGCGGGGCGCGTCGAACATAGCGAGATTTATGGGTTGTCGTACTGGTTTACAGCGATACATCACGCGGGCTGGCCAGCAATTCCGGGGCGAAAAGGAAAAATATTTGGGAGTGCATCATGAGCGGCAAGCAGCGTATTTTTATCGTTGAGGACCATACCCTGTTCAGAGCGGGACTGCGTGCCCTGCTGTCACAGGACCCGGATATCGAGATCGTCGGCGAGGCCGACAATGGACGCGATGCCATCCGTGACATTGGCGCATTGGCGCCGCATATGGTCCTGATGGACCTGTCCATGCCGGGCATGAATGGCATCGAAGCCATGCAGGACATCAAGCGGCGCAATCCGGATACGCGCGTACTGGTACTCACCATTCACAAGACCGACGAATATATCCATGAAAGCCTGCGTGCTGGTGCCGATGGCTATATTCTCAAGGATGCAACGCATGATGAACTGCGGGTTGCGATTCGCAGTGTGCTCAATGGCAAAACCTATCTGAGCCCGGATATTTCGGGCAAGGTCATTCATGGCTATCTGGGTACTGGCAATAGCACCAATGTGGGCAGCACCTGGGACACGCTGACGCATCGTGAGCGTGAAGTGCTGAAGCTTGTTGCCGAAGGGCATTCAAACAAGCACATTGCCGACTACCTCTGCCTGAGCATCAAGACCGTCGAGAAACACCGTTCCAATCTGATGAAAAAGCTCGATCTGCACAATGCCTCGACATTGACCAGTTATGCCATCGAGAAAGGCCTGGTCGTTACCTAGCGTCTGAAATTCTTTTTGGCTTGAATGGCATGAGTTGACTCCATGCGGCGCGTAGCGTTGCCCCTCCGCGGGCGTGATACGAGGCGGTAAATACGCCGCCGGACAAGGTCGTCAATTCTTCCATTCCGGCGAACCCGGTGCGCAATTGCGGATCGATATTGGCCAGGGGTATCGCTGTACTGTCGAGCGCATCGGATGCCGTGTCATCCATCATCAGGACAAGATTGTCGTCCTCCAGCCACAAGGCAAGATGAATCCGTCTTATGCTGGGCTGCGTTTCCATGTCGGCGAGCACCGACACGATGATGCGATAGATGACAATTTTCAATGGGGGCGGAATGTCCTGCTCCTTCAGGGAAATCTGCCGCTCGATGTGGGTATCCGGATGCCTTTCTTCGAACTCCCTGCACAGCCGCTTGATGGTCGGCAACAACCCAATGTCATCCAGGCTGGAAGGGCGTAAATTTGTTGCGATTGTCCGGACTTCCTGGATGGCCTGTTGCAATACCGGGATGATCGAGTCCACTGATTCGTCGTCCTCATCACTTGCTTTGTGGGAGCGGCCTTTTTCCACTTTCAGTTTTACAGCGCTCAATGTCTGTGCCAGGCCTTCGTGCAGCTCGACGGCAATTCTTTGCTTATCGGTTTCCTCTCTTGTCAGCATCTGGGCAGACAGCGATTTCAAGGTCTCTGTTCGCTCAAGGATGGTGTGTTGCTGCTGTTCGATGATTTCGTTGGCGTGTCGAACTATGAGAATCAAAGCGGCGTACAAGGCCGACAGAATAAGAATGGCGCCGGACAGGATGATGAATTCAGTTCGTTCGGTTTGGTGCACCAGGTTGTTCACATCGGTGTAGATCTCGAATACCCCCCTGATCGGATCGACTGGACTATGTCGGACCGGGAGGTAGGATTGCATCAGATTGTCTTCTTCAGTAGCACGGTCGAAGCTGTTGAACGTGTCGCGATAAATCAGGGTATTGCGCACATCACCATTGATTGCAGCAATGAAACCCGCGTTGTCACGCAGGTCATGACCAATCTGGGACGGCTTGGTGGAGAAGACAACCACCCCCAGGCGGTTGTATATCTTGATCCTGACAATGGATTGACCCCGCATCAGCGTTTTGATCGACTCAGCCAGTTCGGGCGGCAATTGCCGATGCGCAGATCTGCCTGGTTGAATGTCCGCCGTGGCATCAAGGAAGGCAAGGAGTGCCGGATTCATGGAACTCATGGCGGTGCGTGCCAGCGTCAGGTTGTTCCGCTCGACCAGCTGGACGATGCCCTGGATCGCCACCTGGCGATAGAACCAGGTCAGCAGGACGACCGTGGCAAGGATGGCAATGAGGCTCGCCACCGCGTAATAGCGCAGCAACTTGAACATGGGACCCTATCTAGTCAGGAGCAGACACTTCCTCAACAGCGAGGGGGAAAGGGCGTTTTAGCCATTAACCCGGAATGTCCGTTTTCGCATTGAATAATGTGCCATCCACAGGCCAAAAATGGAACACGCTACTTAACAAAGCATTTCCAAGCTTATAACGGTATCACCTGAAACAGGCGCAGCCTGTTTCCTGACACCAAGCATGGAGGACCGGGCTTCCTATACAAATCAATACAGGGGATTGCCCAGGCAGCATCTTACAGTGTTCAGTGTATTGCTCCGCCTGAATGTAGCGCATAGGCTGTCCGGATGATGTCACGCAAACACATGGCAGCATGGCTGCTGCTGGGATGCTCGCTGTGCCGGCCGGTAGGGGCGGATATTTATGCCTACACGGCAGATGATGGCACGGTGTCGCTCAGTAATGTGCCGGCGGATGAGCGGTATACCGTCCTGATCGCTGCGCCGAAGCAAGTAGCTGCCGCCGTCCCCGCGGTGGCAGCGCGAAAAGCCATCTCAGGTCTGGCCAGGAAGACTGGCTACGATCAGGTTGTTGACGACGTGTCCCGCACCTATGGCCTGGAAAGCGCCTTGCTCCATGCGGTGATCTCGGTCGAATCACGCTACAACCCGAGGGCCGTATCCAGCAAGGGCGCGACCGGCCTGATGCAACTCATGCCGCAAACCGCGAAACGCTATGGCGTAGCCGATGCATTCGATCCTGCGCAAAATCTGGATGGCGGCGCGCACTACCTGCGGGATTTGCTGCGCAGGTTCAACAACAATATAAGCCTTGCACTTGCTGCCTACAATGCGGGCGAACATGCCGTGATAAAGCATGGAAATCGCATCCCGCCGTACCGCGAAACCCTTGACTATGTGCCGCGGGTACTGGACTTCTATCAGCGCTATCGGACTGACCTCTAGCCAGATACCGCTCACCATGCCAGAAAAATACCTGCAAGCCTGTATGGGCGCCTATCCGGGGACCACCTAGCATTCGCTGTCAGGGGGCTGAGGAGTTCTAACATGCTGAGCACGCTCATTGTTGAAGACAATGCCACCTATCGCCAGTCGCTGCATAACCTGCTGGAGAAAAGGTTTCCATCGATGCAGATTGCAGAAGCAGCTGACGGGGAGGAGGCCATGCGCCAGGCGCTCTCCAGGCGTTTCGACTTCATCTTCATGGATATCAGGCTGCCGCACGGGAATGGGCTTAGCCTCACCAAAGCCATCAAGGAGGTTTTTGCCGGCTCGCTGATTTGCATTGTCACCAACCATGCCATTTTCGAATATCGGGAAGCCGCTTTTCAGAATGGCGCGGACCATTTCATCGTGAAGGGGGAGTCGACTGAAGCCGAGATCGGCAATCTGGTCGAGTCCTGGCTGCGGTCACGCTTCATCTCATTGATCATCGTGGGCGATTCGCTTTCCAGGCAGCAGCTCGCCATGCTGCTCTCTGTCCACTGGCCCGTCATGATCGTGGCGGAGGCCGTTGATGCGGCAACCGGACTCGGGCACGCAGCAGCGCTGAAACCGGATCTGGTGTTGCTCGAACTGGGTTTGCCGGACGCCCTCGATCTGGTTCGGGACATCCGTGTCCGGAGCCCTCAAGCGACCGTCATCGGCATGACAGACGACTCCTTGCCTGCTTGCAGGGCAACGGCAATCAACTGCGGTGTGGACCATTGTGCGCCACTCGGCCCCATGGGGTATACCGAACTGGTGACCTTCCTGGATTCCATCAAGCCGGGTTGCAGGCTTCACTGATACGGCCGCGAATTCCATTGAATGCAATCTCAATCTGGCCTTCTGCCTGTCTTGAAGATAAAGCCATCAATCGTCCGGCAGATCGGGCCGACAAGGTTCGCATGCTGAACACAAGCCGGAGACGCCGGCTGCATTTCCAGTCGTTCTGACCTGCCCACCTGATTTACCTACAGTAAACACCTCCCATCATATGCAGGGTCGATGGCATCTGAGTGCGGGTTTCGCCCCCGTGTTGTTTTGTCGCAGCTTCTCTATGCTTGGTTCTCGAAAGCACGTTCCCGTATGAGCGTGATGGCCAGCACGGATTTTTCAGCTGCGTTGATGCAATGCAAGCAGAGGAGGGCGTTATGAAAGCCGATATTTTGAGACCATTCAGCGGTGTGGCCATGACGGATCAATCATTGCTTTCGTTGCTCATGGCCGGCGGGTTGATTGCGGCAGCGATCTCGATGTTGTTTGCGTCCCTCCCCGCGGGCGCGCAGCAGAGCAGCATCAACGTGCAGTGCCCGGAAACCACATTACTGCACCCGACAGCAGGAGCCGGCGGCATCAAGTGCGGCCACCTGGTGGCGGGCGATGGCATGGTGACAATGGCAGACGATTATCAGGGCACGGGCGCCGGCAAACCGCTCTATATCTTCAGCTTTGCCAATCTCCCGGGCGGTGATCCGCTCCCGGGTGGTGCCCAGCCTGATCCCGGTCAGGTCATGGCGCAGGGCATGCTGGCCGCCAACGCACCGGCGCCGACGATCTCGGTGGACGAAGACGACGAGTTGTTTCTTTCGCTGACCAACGTCGGCATGGCCATGCGGCCCGACCTGTTCGATCCGCACACCGTTCACTGGCACGGCTTCCCGGAGGCTGCGGCGATTTTCGATGGTGTCCCGGATGCCTCGATCTCGATCGCCATGGGGGCGACGCTGACCTATTACTACCAGGCCAAGGATGCGGGCACCTACATGTACCACTGCCACGTCGAGGCCGCCGAACACATGCAGATGGGGATGCTCGGCAATCTCTACGTACGTCCGCGACAGAACAAACTTCCAGCGGGAACCGTGCTGGGCACATGGATCCATGCGGCTGGCAACACCTATGCCTACAACGATGGCGATGGCTCGACCCGCTATGACGTCGAGTATCCGATCCAGATCGGTTCCTTCGACCCTGACTTCCACGATGCCAGCTTCAATGTACAGCCGCTGCCGTTTGCCGGCATGCGCGACCGCTATTTCCTGCTGAATGGACGCGGCTACCCCGATACCGCCAACCCGGCCGTGCTCACCACGGTGGACCCGCTCGGCAATACGCAGGCCTCGCAGCCGGTATCCAGCCTGATCACGGCGGCACCTGGCCAGCGCATCCTGCTGCGCATCTCCAACCTGAGCGTGACCCAGTTCTACACGCTGGGTACCAATGGCCTGCCGATGGAAGTGGTTGGTCTCGATGCACGGCTGCTGCGCGACGGTGCGGGCAACAACCTGTACTACAAGACCAACTCGCTCACCCTTGGCGGCGGCCAGTCGGCTGATGTGATCGTCACTGCCCCGGCAACGGCGGGCACCTACTTCGTCTACACCAAAAACCTCGACCGGCTGGCCAATGACGCCGAAAACTTCGGCGGCATGATGACCGAGATTCGGGTCAATTAAGGAGAGTGGCAATGACCAGATCTGAACCCAACAAATTCAGCGCCGGTGTAGCCCGGTGGTTCTCGGTCGTCGCTGCGCTTGCGGTGCTGCTGGTACCTGCAGTTGCGCGCGCCGCAATCACTGGCGAGACTGGAACCAGTTTCTCCCTCACGGCAAGAGCGGGCTATATCTCGATCGCCGATGGCGGATCTGTCTACTCGTGGGGTTACTCCACTGGTTCGCAGATGCAACTGCCGGGCCCGACCCTGATCGTGACCGCGGGGCAAACCGTGACGGTGACGCTCGCCAACAATCTGCCTGCAGCCGCGGGCAACGTCTCGATCGTGTTCCCGGGGCACCAGGTCACCGCAATGCCCAATACCGGCGTCCCGGGTCTGCTGACTCAGGAAGCCCAGCCCGGTGGGACGGTCACGTACACCTTCACGGCTGGCGAACCCGGCACCTACCAATATCACAGCGGCACGCGGCCAGATCTGCAGGTGGAAATGGGGCTGTATGGCGCGCTTGTCGTGCGGCCGTCGGTTGCGGCTGCCGGATGTGCCGATGCTGCCCACACGGCCTATAACCATGCGGCAACCTGTTTTGACCGCGAGTACCTGTACCTGCTGAGCGAAGTGGACCTCGAGGTCCACCGCGCGGCGGAGCAGCAGGCCTCGGGCCCGGGTCCGATCGACGTCGGCGACGGGCCGTTCCATCCCGAGTACTGGCTGCTCAACGGGCGCGCGGCGCCTGACACCATGGCGGCAGCGGGCGATCCGTTACTGCCGACGCAGCCCTACAACGCCATGACGCGCATGCACCCCGGCGAGCGCCTGCTGCTGAGGGTGGTGGGGGCGGGGCGCGACATGCATCCCTTCCACACCCACGGCAACCATGTGCGGGTGCTGGCCCGCGACGGTCGCTTGTTGTTGAGTGCCACCGACGCGACCAAGCTTGCCGGGCCATTGCTGTTCACCATCCCCTCGGTACCGGGTGGAACGGTCGACGCGATATTCGAGTGGACCGGCAAGGATCTGGGCTGGGATATCTACGGCACGACAGCACTCAACCCGCACACCTGCATACCGGACGCCAGCGGCTATCACAGTGTCGCTGCCGACCCCAACTACCGCGAGTGGTGCGCCGACCATAACCGACCGATCCCGGTGAATCTGCCCGATCTGAGTGTATTGGCGTTCGGCGGCTTCTACAGCGGCAGCCCCTACCTGGGGGCACTCGGCAGCCTGCCTCCAGGCGAGGGCGGGCTCAATCCGGATGCCGGGTATGCCTACATGTGGCACTCGCACACCGAGCGCGAGATGGTGAATAACGACGTGTTCCCCGGCGGAATGATGACCATGCTGATCATCGAAGCGCCTGGTGTGCTGATCGTTGAATGAAGCGGAGGAGAAGCGCCATGCAATCGACCGACTTGAACGTCCTTTCTGAGTGCGGTCGTGCAAACGGGCGTCTTCCATCGGAGGAACAGAACATGAAACCCACAATCCAGATGACATCGACACAGCTTCCCGCATCGACGATCGCCGCGCGCACCGGCCGTACGCTGGCGCGCAGGGGACGCCAGTTCTGCATGGCGGTTGCGGCCCTGGCAATGCTTGGGCTCGCTGGCGGCGCGAGCGCTGTCGCGATCCCCGTGTCCAATGCGGGCTTCGAGGCGCCGGCGCTCGCGGATGGCGGCTACAACACCACGGTGACCGGCTGGACGATCGTGTCGGGCGCTGCGGGAACATTCAACCCGACGATAGCCCACATTCCGGGCCAGGCCGCCGAAGGCGCCAACACCAGCTACAGCAACGGCAGCACGATTTCGCAGACGCTGGGTGCGGTCCTGAACCCGGGGACGTACACCTTGAGCGTCGCGGTGGGCGACCGTTCTGACACCGGTTTCCCCGGCTACCAGGTGCAGTTCGGGGTCATGAATGGCCTCACGTTTGTACCACTCGCATCTGAGTCTGCTCAGGTTCCGGGCAACGGCTTCCTGACCTCGACGGTGAGCTATACCGCCGTGACCGGTGACGCGAATCTTGGGAGCCCACTGGTGGTTCGACTGGTCGGCAACGGCACCCAGGTCAACTTCGACGACGTGCGCCTCGACTTTGCCGCGACCCCGCGCGACGTTGCAGTCTACCTGCAGGCGCAGAGCCTCTCAAAAGCGCTGCCCGATGGCCTCGGTGGCACGATCAATATCCCGACGTGGGGCTTCGTCTGCGACCCGGCGAAGACCGCTATTGAAAACCCGGATTGCGTGAACTCGCCTTCGGGACCCCGGATCAATGCCTTCCCCGGCCAGGCCCTGACCGTCAACCTCACCAACACGCTGCCCACACCCGTTTCGATCACGATTCCGGGCCAGGTCGGCGGCGGCAATCCGGTCATGGTCAATGACACGCGGGGAAGGCCACGCGTCCAGTCGTTCACGAATGAGGCCGCGGCGGGCTCTGTTGCGACGCCCAGCGCCCCGGTTGCGTACACCTGGAATGCATTGCGCCCAGGGACTTATCTCTACCAGAGCGGAACCCATCCCTCGATCCAGGTAGCGATGGGCCTGCACGGGGCGTTGGTCGTCGGGCCGGCGACAGGCGCCGTGTGCGCGTCAGGCCAGCCCGCCTACGCCGACAGCAACAGCTGTCACGACGCCGATGCCGTGCTGCTGTTCAGCGAGATCGACCCATTGCAGAACGAGCGCGTGGCTGCCGCATCAGCAGCGGCGATGCCGCTGGCGACGGCATGCGTCTCGCTGGCCGATTACGTTGTGAGTAATACGGTTGGATACCCCTGCACGGTGGAGTACAACCCGGTCTATTTCCTGGTCAACGGCGAGCCCTACGACAAGACCACGCCCCCGGCTGCGCTGCAGGCCGGCAATCCGGGCAACAAGGTATTGCTGCGCTTGCTCAATGCCGGTCTGCGTTCTCACGCCCCGGCCATCGTCGGGCTCGACATGGGGCAGCTCGCCGAGGACGGCAATGCCTATCCCGGCCTCATGAAGCAACAGAGCGAGACGCTTCTGCCCGCGGGCAAGACGCTCGATGTCCTGCTTGCCATGCCTGCCGGCAACGCCACATACGCACTGTTCGACCGCATGCCTGCCAGCAGCCACGACGAGTTGCCGGCCGGCGGGATGATCGCCAAACTGCAAGTGGGCACCGGTTCCACGCCGCCTGCGCCGTCGCTCATCTATGCCGTCAACGACACCTATTCGGTCCCCGAGAATGCGGCGCCGTATGCCGCCGCACCAGGTGTACTTGCCAACGACATGGGGCTTGCGGGCGCGACGGTATCCGTGGTGACCGGACCGGCCAACGGCACGCTGACGATGAACCCTGACGGCACCTTCAACTACACGCCGAATGCGGGCTTCTCGGGTAGCGACGGCTTCACCTACAGCGCCAGCCTCTTGGGGAACAGTTACCCCGCCCAGGTCGCGCTCAACGTAAGCTTCGTGAACGACGCCCCTGTGGCAGCTGCCGACGGGCCTTACGTCAATACCATCGGGACGACCATCACGGTCGATGCGGCGCACGGGGTTTTGGGCAACGACTCGGATCCGGACGGCGATGTGCTGACGGCCGTGCTGGACTCGGGAAGTGGCGTCACACTGAACGCCGACGGTTCGTTCGTGTACAGCGGCGGCACCAGCACCACCTTCACCTACCACGCGACCGACGGTACGCTGTCAAGCGCTTCCGTGACGGTGACGTTGACCGTCAACCCGGTTGCCAACATCACCCTGAACGTGCAGGACCCCGCCGGCACCCCGGTGACGCAATACCGTTGGCTGGTCGAAGAGGACACCACATGGCAACCGGACCCGAGCATCATACCGCCGCCTAAAGACACGCTGGCGACCAACTTCCACCGCAGCTACATGCCGGTCGTGGCCCAGGGCTGTGTGGGCACCGGCAGCGTGCAGAATGTAGGCGGGGGGGTAACCATCCCATACTGCGACCCCGAAACGCCGTTCAACCAGCTCGCGCTCGACCCGGCCAAGCATTACTACGTCTCGATCCTGCCCCACGACGCGGTGGACGAAGACAATACCGGCTATCGTGTCGGTCACACGGTAGGCGGCACCCGCATCCCGCCTAGCACCGCCAATAAGGCGCTGACCGTGAACGTGAACAATGAGCCGCTGCCCTACGCGCAGATCAGCATCTTCGTGTTCGAGGACAACGCCCCGACCAATGCCGCTGTTTCAGGCGGCGAGGTGGGTCTCGGCGGATTCCAGATCACGCTCGAGGACGCCGGCGGACGCTACGGTATTTCAGCCGGTGTGATGAGCCAGGACGCTGACGGCAATCCGCTGACGAACGCCCTCGGTGGACCTCCGTGGAACTGCTTTGGCGCGTCGACGCCCCTCCCGGGAGTCATCCTCAGCTGCCCCGACACGCCGGCAAACCAGGCGGCGGGTCTTGTGGGCCAGGTGCTCATCAAGAATCTCTTCCCAGGCAAGTACGGCATCTCCGCCACCCCCCCGCTGGGAAGCTCCACGCGTTGGGTGCAGACCACGACCATCGAAGGCACGCGGGTGACTGATGCCTGGGTGAAGGCGGGTGAACCGCCCTTCTTCACGGAGTTCGGCCCTGTCGGCTGGCACGTGTTCGTCGGCTTCGTGAGCCCCGAGCGGACGGCGGCGGCCAACCCGGGCGGTCCCAATACCGTCAGCGGAAATGTCACCAACCTCCACATGGCGCGCCCACCCGACCAGGCGCTGTGGGATAGCACCACGTATGACGCGCTCGCGCACACCCGTCCCTGGGTCGGTCTCAACTCCGTGGGCGGCATCGGCCCTAATTTTGCCGCCGTTCAGGCCACCCTCAACCCTGACGGCACCGCCAGCTTTGAGATCCCCAACGTGCCTAACGGTGAGTACCAACTCGTGGTCTGGGACAGCTATCTCGACCAGATCATCGCCTATCGTGGGGTGTCGGTATCCGGTGGGACGGCGGGGACAGTAGTGGCCCTTGGCAACGTGCCTGTCTTTAACTGGTTCTCGCGGATGGAGCATAACGTGTTCCTGGATACCAACCAGAACGGCGTGCGCGACCCTGGCGAGGCGCCGCTTCCGGAACAGGCGGTCAACCTGCGCTGGCGCGACGGCACCGTCTACCAGTCCTTCCCCACGGACACCGAGGGGTTCGTTCCCTTTGACCAGATGTTCCCGTTCTTCCACTGGCAGGTGGCAGAGGTGGATTACACGCGCTTCAAGGCGACTGGCGTTACCGTCACCGTTGACGGTGGCGGGGATGTGAGCGGGACCGGTTTCATCCTCAACCCGCAGATTCAGGCCGACGGCACGACGACGCGCACCGAGACCGGACCCGTCCTGACCCAGGGCGTGCAGGGCTTCCTCGGCCAGACCAGTGTCTTCGACTGGGGCAAGGCTCCATATGCAGCCGGGGAGAACGGCGGCATTTCGGGTATCGTTTATTACGCTTCGACCCGCGCCGAGAGCGATCCGCGGCTCGCCGCCGCTGAGCCTTGGGAACCGGGCATCCCGCGCGTCAAGGTGCGCCTCTATCGCGAGGTGGCCAGAGCTTCAACGGCGATCCCCGTGGTCAATGCGGGTTTCGAGGCACCGGCGCTTGCGGATGGCGGCTACAACACCACGGTAAGCGGCTGGACGATCGTGTCGGGCAGCGCGGGGACCTTTAACCCGACCGCGACCCAGATTCCGGGTCAAGCCGCCGAAGGCGCCAACACCAGTTGGAGCAACGGCAGCACCCTCTCGCAGACGCTGACCACGAACCTGGCGCAAGGGACCTACACCTTGCGCGTCGCGGTGGGCGATCGTACCGACACGAGTTTCCCGGTTTACCAGGTGCAACTCGGGGTCATGAACGGCTTCACCTTTGTTTTGCTCGCTGAGGACAACAGTTCCCTGGCACCGAGCAACGGCTTCCTGACCTCGACGGTGACCTATGCCGCCGCGGCCGGTGATGCGAATCTGGGGCGCCCGCTGGCGGTCCGTCTGGTCGGCAACGGTACCCAGGTCAACTTCGATGACGTGCGCCTCGGTTATTCCTCCGGCAGTGCGGCCCTGACCCTGGTGCAGGAAGTCCTGACCGATAGCTGGGATGATGCCCTGCCGACGGCGTGTCCCGGCCAGAACCCTAGCGATCCGATCGTCGATCCCACACTCGGGGCCGTGTCGCCCGTGGACAAGTGCTATGACGGCCTGCGCAACTTCAACCAGGTTCGTCCTGCGGTGTTTGACGGCGGTTACGCATTCAATAACATTCCGGCGGGCAAGTACGTGGTGGAGGTCGTGCCTCCGCCCGGCTACGATTTATTCAAGGAGGAAGACGTCAACGTCAGCTTCGGCGACGGCTACGCCGCGACGTTCGTGACGTTGCCAGGCGGAGCAGAGGTCAATATCGTGCCCGACCCGGCGACCATCATAGCGGCGCAGGCCCCCGAGCCTGGACTCGCCCAGCCGCCGTGCGTGGGGACTGTGCGTGAGGTGCCCCCGATCCTGAGCCTGTTCCCGTCGGCGGCGGCCGAAGCGCCCTTCGCGGGTGCCCTGCGTCCGCTATGCAACCGCAAGCAGGTCGTCCTTTCTGACCAGGGGCAGGCGGCGGCTGACTTTTTCCTCTTCACCGGTGCTCCAATCGCCGGCCACTTCGCCGGCATGATACTGGACGATCTGGCCCAGGAGTTCAGTCCCTACTCGCCGCAGTTCGGTGAAAAGTGGGCGCCGCCCTTCGTGCCCGTTTCGGTGCGCGATCATCTGGGCCGCGAGATCTCGCGTGCCTACTCCGACCAGTGGGGCCGCATGAACGCGCTCGTGCCATCGACCTTCACCGCGAACATGCCGTCGCCGAGTGGCTACTCGCCGGCGATGCACATGACCTGCATGAACGACCCGGGACCGATCGTGGATACACGAGCGGGCTCGCCGACCGAGGGTCAGACGATCATCGATCCGCAGTACAACCCCGCGTACAGCAACTTCTGCTACACGTTCCAGTACATGCCGGGGACGACCACCTATCTGGACACGCCGGTGCTGCCGGTGTCGGCCTTCGCCTCCGGATACAACGCACCGTACTGCGCACCCGACCAGGGGACGCCGGTGATCCGGCAGGTGGACGGCGCTGGCCTCAACACGGGACCCCTGGTGGCCCCGGCCGGGACGCTCACCATCCGCTCCCGCGGTGCGGCAGTGTCGGTTCCGAATCCGGCCTACGAAGGACCGCTCGCGACCGGTTCCGCCGCGCAGACGACCATCCTGCGTGACTTCGGGTTCGGAACCCAGGGGCCGGGCAGCAGCGTCACCATCGGTGGCGTATCGCTCACCATCACGAGCTGGGATGCCGACACGATTACCGCATCGCTGCCGGCAGGGGTTTCGACCGGTGAACTGGTCGTCACCCGCGACAATGGAAATGCCACCGAGCACGCCGCCCATGTGGTTCGAAAGAAAGCCGGTGGGCGAAATGGCGTCGTTGCTCTGCGAGCCGTGCATCGCGGTGAGGGCGAAGCCGTCGC
>JAIOJU010000108.1 GCA_019911765.1 Thiobacillus sp. | reverse complement strand
TCGATAAAGTTGCCCAACGCGGCGTGGCCCCCATCGCGGCGAGGTCCGACAGGTTCACCGCCAGCGACTTGTGGCCGAGACCTGCGGGGCTGTCCTGCGGCGAAAAATGACGGCCCTCGAGCAGCATGTCGCTGGAGACCGCGAGTTGCATGCCGGGCGTGGGCGCCAGCAGCGCGCAGTCATCGCCCACGCCCAGCACCGCGCCGGGCGTGGCGCGGGTGAAGTGTCGGGCGATGAGGTCGAATTCCATTTGAGCGGAGAGTCGAGAGCGGAGAGTCAAGAGTGAGCGGTGGCTTGGGCCGTTAGCTCTCCGCTCTCAGCTCTCGGCTCTCGGCTTCGAAGTTTTCTTCGCATGCTCGATTTCGACTGCGCGCACGCTCTGCGCCAGTTTGTCGAGGACGCCATTGATGTATTTGTGGCCGTCGGTGCCGCCGAATTTCTTTGCCAGTTCGACGCCTTCGTTGATGGCGACGCGCCAGGGCACGTCGGGGCAACTCACCAGTTCATAGGTGCCGATGAGCAGAATGCCGCGTTCGATGGGCGAGAGCTCGGCCACCGGGCGATCCAGGCAGGGCGCCAGTCGGGTGCTCAACAGGTCTTCGTCCTTGATCACGCCATACAGCAGGGTGCGGAAATACGCTTCGTCGACACGCTTGAACTGCTCGTCTTCCTTGAGGTTGGCGGCGATCAGCGTGATGTCGGCTCCGCCCACCAGCCAGGCATAGACGCCTTGCAGGGTGAATTCGCGGGCGACCTTGCGGGAACCTGCCATCTCAGAGACGCTTCAGCAGGTTGGCCATTTCCACGGCCACGCGTGCGGCATCGCGGCCCTTTTCGGCCATGCGCACATGGGCCTGCTCTTCGGTGTCCACGGTGAGGATGGCATTGGCGATCGGCATGCCGGTTTCCAGTTGCACATCGAGAATGCCGCGCGAGGATTCGTTCGACACCACTTCAAAGTGATAGGTGTCGCCGCGCACCACGGCGCCGATGGCGATGAGCGCATCGAACTTGCCGGACTGCGCCATTTTCTGCAGCACCAGCGGATGCTCGAGTGCGCCGGGCACATCGACCAGCAGCACGTCGTCCCTGGCGACGCCGAGACGGGTCAGTTCGATTTCGCAGGCGGACAGCAGGCCTTCGCAGATGTCCTTGTTGAAGCGGCTCATGACGATGCCGATTTTGAGCCCCGCGCCCTGATAGACCGGGTCGAGTTCGGAAATGCTGCTGCTGGTTCCCATGATGCGTACCTCTAAATGTAGTTAGGCTTTTTCAGAATAGCCGGTGACTTCCAGCCCGAAACCATCCATCGCGGGCATCTTGCGCGGGCTGGCCAGCAGCTTCATCTTGCCGACGCCGAGGTCGCGCAGGATCTGGGCGCCGATGCCGTAGTCGCGCAGATCGTATTTCTGGCTGGCAACCGGTGCCGGGTTGATGCGCTGCAGCAGCGCATCGGCGGTTTCCGGGCGATGCAGCAATACGATGATGCCGCACTGCGATTCGGCGATGCGTTCCATCGCGCCCAGGATCGGCCATGAATGGCCGCCGCCGGTCACGTCGAGAAAATCCATCACCGAGAGGGGTTCGTGCACGCGCACCAGGGTTTCCTTGTCGGCCAGGATCTCACCCTTGACCAGCGCCAGATGCGTTTCCCGGGCGCAGGTGTCACGGTAGGCGACCAGGCGGAATGCGCCGTATACGGTCTGGATCAGGCGGTCGGCGACACGCTCGACCAGGCTTTCGGTCTGGTTGCGATAATGGATCAGGTCGGCAATGGCACCGATTTTCAGCCCGTGTTCCTGGGCGAACGGAATCAGGTCGGGCAGCCGCGCCATGGAGCCGTCATCCTTGAGGATTTCGCAGATCACCGACGCGGGTTCCAGCCCGGCCAGCCCGGCCAGATCGCAACCGGCTTCGGTATGCCCGGCGCGCATCAGCACGCCGCCGGGCTGCGCGCGCAGCGGGAAAATGTGGCCGGGTTGAACGATGTCGGTAGGCTTGGCATCGCGTTTCACCGCAGCCAGGATGGTGACGGCGCGGTCGCCGGCGGAAATGCCGGTGGTCACGCCTTCGGCCGCTTCGATCGAAGCGGTAAACGCGGTGCTGTGCTGCGCCTGGTTGTTGTCCACCATCTGCTTCAAACCCAATTGGCGACAGCGGTCGTCGGTCAGGGTCAGGCAGATCAGGCCGCGACCGTACTTGGCCATGAAATTGATCGCCTCCGGCGTGACGTGCTCGGCGGCCATCACCAGGTCGCCCTCGTTTTCGCGGTCTTCTTCGTCGACCAGCACGACCATGCGGCCGGCCCTGAGTTCTTCAATGATTTCGGTGGTGGAGGCGAGGCTCATCAGTCTTGGTCCTGTTCAATCTTTGTCCGTGGCGTGGGTGAATTGCGTCATGCGCTCGACATAGCGCGCGATCATGTCGACTTCCAGATTGACGCGGGTGCCGGCCTGCAGATGCTTGAGGGTGGTCTGCTCCAGCGTGTGCGGGATCAGGTTCAGCGCAAAACGCGCGCCGTCCACATGGTTGACCGTCAGCGAGACGCCGTTCACCGTGATCGAGCCCTTGCGGATGATGTAGCGCGCGAGTTCATGCGGCGCGTCGATTTCCAGCAGGTGCGATTCGCCCACCGGGGCAAAGCGGTGCACCGTGCCGACGCCGTCGACATGCCCCGATACCAGATGCCCACCCAGCCGGTCTGCCAGGCGCAGCGCCTTTTCCAGATTGACCTCGGCGCCCGGCGTAAAGCCTTCGGTGACGCGCAGGGTTTCGGCGGAAACATCGACGCTGAAGCTGTCGGGCGTCAGGGCCACGGCAGTCAGGCATACGCCGTTGACCGCGATGCTGTCGCCCAGTGCGACGTCCGAGAAATCCAGCCCGCCACCGCTGATAACCATGCGTGCGTCAGCGCCGCGCGCGTCGTATTCGTGGATGCGACCGATGGATTGAATGATGCCGGTGAACATGCGTGTGGGGGGAGGCTGCCAGTAAGACCCGCCATTGTAGGCGTTTAGGCCGGGCGGGAGAACCACCCGCAAGGATTAGACCGTGATTGCAAGACATTAATGGCGACAAAGCCGCGTTCGATTTGGGTGCGACAAGTACAGACTGACCAGCGTCAATATGAAGATAAGCGGGTCCTTAATTTGGTACAATTGAAAAATATGAGGACAGAAAGCGCGGCATGACGACGCCCAGATCATTTTCCATTCGAGGCCGGAGCCTGTTGCCCATCGTGCAGGGCGGCATGGGCGTGGGTGTTTCCGCGCATCGCCTGGCGGGAACCGTGGCGCATGCCGGCGCAGTCGGCACGATTGCGAGCATCGACCTGCGTCATCATCATGACGATCTGTCGGAGCAGGCCAGGCATTGCCGTGACAAGGACGAACTCAACCGGCTCAATCTCGTCGGACTCGACCGTGAAATCAAGGCGGCGCTCGAACTCGCGTCCGGCAACGGGCTGGTGGCGGTCAACGTGATGAAGGCGGTCACCGAGCATCCGGCGCTGGTACGGCAGGCCTGCGCGTCGGGTGCGCAGGCCATCGTGATGGGGGCGGGGCTGCCGCTTGATCTGCCCGAAATGACCGAAGGCTATCCCGACGTGGCGCTGATCCCGATTCTGTCGGACGCGCGTGGCGTTGCCATCGTGCTCAAGAAATGGTCGCGCAAGGGCTGTCTGCCGGATGCCATCGTGATCGAACACCCTTTGTATGCAGGTGGTCACCTCGGCGCCCCGAACCCGGCCGAACTGGCCAATGAGCGCTTCAATTTTGCCGAAGTGCTGCCCGGCATCTTCAAGGTGTTCGACGACATGGGGCTGGCACGCGAGCAGATTCCCGTCATCGTCGGCGGTGGCATCAACACGCACGAAAAGCTGCTGGACACGCTGGCGCTGGGGGCAAGTGCCGTGCAGGTCGGCACGCCGTTCGCCGTCACCGAAGAGGGCGATGCCCATCCCAATTTCAAGCACGTGCTGGCCGACGCCAGGCCCGAGGATATCGTCACCTTCATGAGCGTGGCCGGCTTGCCGGCGCGGGCGGTGAATACCCCGTGGCTCGCCAATTACATGAAGCGCGAAGCCAGGCTGCAGGCAGTGGCCAAAGCCGATCCCAAGCGCTGCGCCATCGGTCTGCATTGCCTGACGCAATGCGGCCTGCGTGACGGCATCGCCAGGGCCGGGCAGTTCTGCATTGATTCGCAACTGGTCGCGGCACTCAAGGGCGAGATCAGCAAGGGCCTGTTCTTCCGTGGCAGCGAGAGCCTGCCCTTCGGCAGCGCGATCCGCTCGGTGCAGGAGTTGATCGACTACTTCCTTACCGGCGTGAACCCCGGATTGTCAGGAGCTGCGGCGTGAGCGCACTCGCCGACCGCGTTCACACCTTTGGCCGCGCCATGCTGGAGCGGCATGGCGAACGGGTGCACAAGATCGCGCTCGATGCCGGCTTTACCTGTCCCAATCGGGATGGCAGCAAAGGCATCGGTGGCTGCACCTTCTGCAACAACAAATCGTTTGCGCCGGGCACGCGCGATCCGGTATCGCTCGCCGCGCAATTCGATCGCGCACGCGGCCGCATTGCGCAAGGCACCGGCGCGCGTCGCTTCATCGCCTATTTCCAGGCGTATACCAACACCTATGCCCACGTCGACGAACTGCGTGCCCTGTATGACGATGCGCTGGCGGCCCCCGATGTGATGGGCCTGTCGATCGGCACCCGGCCCGACTGCGTGCCGCCGCCGGTGCTGGACCTGCTGGCCGAGTATCGCGAGCGCGGCCACGAGGTATGGCTGGAGCTGGGGTTGCAGTCGTCGTTTGACGACACGCTGGCGCGGGTGAACCGTGGCCATGGCTTTGCCGAATACGAAACGGCAACCCGCGCGGCGCGTGCGCGCGGCATCCCGGTATGTTGCCACCTGATCGTCGGCCTGCCGGGCGAGGACGAATCCCACAGTCACACCAGCCTCGACCGTGTGCTCAAGGTGGGCGTCGATGGCCTCAAACTGCATCCGCTGCATGTGGTGAAGCACACCAAACTGGCCATCGAATGGAAGCGCGGCGAATACGAACCGCTGACTGAGGCTGAATATGCACGCATCGCGGCCGACCTGATCGAGCGCACGCCGTGGGACGTGGTGTTTCATCGCGTCACCGGCACCGCGTCGTCCGACATTCTGCTGGCGCCCGCCTGGTGTGCGAAGAAATGGGACATATTGAACGGCATCGCAGATGAACTGGCACGGCGCGGCAGCCGCCAGGGTTCACGCGCGGGCCAAGCATGGAAGGGAGAATTGCATGCCGCTTGATCTGGTGTGCCCGGCGGGCAGTCTGATGTCGTTGAAAGCTGCCATCGATAACGGCGCCGATGCGGTTTACATGGGATTTCGCGACAACACCAATGCACGCGCCTTCCCGGGTCTCAATTTCGACGAGGCGCAGGCCGCCGAGGGACTGCGTTATGCGCATGACCATGGCCGCAAGGTGCTGCTCGCGCTCAACACCTATCCGCAGGCCGATACCTGGGTCCGCTGGACCGGTGCCATCGACCGCGCCGCCAAACTTGGCATGGACGCGGTGATTCTGGCCGACGCCGGGCTGATGCGTTATGCGGTCAAGCATTATCCGAATCTCCGCTTGCATCTGTCGGTGCAGGGCTCGGCTACCAGCTACGAAGCGGTGAACTTCTACCGCGAGCACTTCGGCATCCAGCGTGCCGTGCTGCCGCGCGTGCTGTCGCTGCCGCAGGTGGAAAACGTGGTGAAACACACCGACGTCGAGATCGAGCTGTTCGGCTTCGGCGGTCTGTGCGTGATGGTGGAAGGGCGCTGCCTGCTGTCGTCGTATTGCACCGGTGAATCCCCCAACTCGGCGGGCGTGTGTTCGCCACCGAAAGCGGTGCGCTGGACCGATACGCCGGTTGGACTGGAGTCGCGCCTTAACGGCGTGCTGCTCGACCGTTACGGCAAGGACGAAAAAGCTGGTTACCCAACGTTGTGCAAGGGGCGTTTCGAAGTCAGCGGCGAAACCTATTACGCGCTCGAGGAACCGACCAGCCTCAACACCCTCGACCTGTTGCCCGAGATGCTGAAGATGGGCATTGCCGCCATCAAGATCGAAGGCCGCCAGCGCAGCCCGGCCTATGTGGCGCAGGTGACTAAAGTGTGGCGTGCTGCCATCGACGCCGTGAAGAAGAACGCCGAAGGTTTCAAGCCCACGCCCGCCTGGCAGGCCGAACTCAACAAGCTGTCGGAAGGGCAGAGCCATACGCTCGGCGCCTACCACCGGCCATGGAAATGATTTTTTTGGGTGAGGCGTCAGGCGTTAGGTGTGAGGTGAAAAGCCTCGGCCCGTGCCTGTGCCCGCCTAACCCCTTACACCTAACGCCTCACGCATCATGAATCTAACGCTTGGTCCCCTGCTGTACTACTGGTCGCGCGAGGACACGCTCGCCTTTTACGCCGAAGCGGCGAACTGGCCGGTGGCGCGCGTGTATCTGGGCGAGAGCGTGTGCTCACGTCGTCACCTGCTGCGCTTGCCCGACTGGCTCGCGCTGGCGGAGCAGCTTGCCGCTGCGGGCAAGGACGTGGTGCTTTCCAGCCAGACGCTGGTCGAGTCGGAATCCGATCTCAAGGCCTTGCGCCGGATGATTGGAGATGGCCGGTTCATGGTCGAAGCCAACGAATGGGGCGCGGTACGCCTGTTGTCCGAAGCGGGCGTGCCTTTCGTCGCTGGACACACCCTCAACATCTACAATCCGGAAACGCTCGATGTGCTGGCTGGGCTGGGCGCAAAACGCTGGTTGCCGCCGGTGGAAATGTCGCGCGTCGCGCTGATGGCGATTCTTGCCGGTGCGCCGGCCGGAATGGAAACTGAAGTCTTCGCCTATGGCCGCTTGCCGCTGGCGTATTCTGCGCGCTGCTTCACCGCCCGCCATTACAACCTGCCCAAGGACGATTGCCAGTTCCGCTGTCTCGATCATCCCGACGGGATGCAGTTGTCCACCCGTGAGGGTGAGCCCTTCCTTACACTCAATGGCATCCAGACACAGTCGGCCGGTGTCTACAACCTGATCGGCGAATTGCCGTCCCTGCGTGAACTCAATATCATCAGCCTGCGCCTGTCGCCGCAATCGCGTCACATGGGACGTGTGGTCGAGGCTTTCCGGGCGGCACTGGCAGGGGAGCCGACGGCCGCCGACAGCCCGGCGCGGCCATGCCAATAGCCGTCAAC
>JAIOJU010000107.1 GCA_019911765.1 Thiobacillus sp. | reverse complement strand
CCCATGTTCATCGACCGCGTGGTGGACGTGCTGCTGCTGAAAACCCTGCTGGTGGGCCTGGGCAAGGCGCCGGTGTTCGCGATCTTCATTGCCCTGATTGCCTGCCGCATGGGGCTGTCGGTGACCCGCGATGCACGCAGCGTGGGCACGAATACCACGTCCACGGTAGTGCAAAGCCTGGTCGCCATCATCATCATCAACGCGATATTTGCCGTGATGTTCGTGCGGCTGGAAATCTGATGACCGATACCGTGATCGATGTCCGCGATGTGTCGATTGCACTGGGCGGGCACAGCATTCATCGCGGGTTGAACCTGTCCATCAAGCGCGGCGAGGTGATTGCGCTGATCGGCGGCAGCGGCAGCGGAAAATCGGTGTTGCTGCGCGAGATCATCGGACTGATGAAACCCGATGCGGGACACATCGATCTGCTGGGCCAGTCGGTGTGGGACTGCACGCCCGACCAGATGAATGCCCTGCGACGGCGCTTTGGGGTGCTGTTCCAGGACGGCGCGCTGTTTTCCTCGCTGTCGGTCGAAGACAATGTCGCTACGCCGCTGTTCGAGCACACCCGTTTGCCGCATGCCCTGTGCCGTCAGCTGGCGCGGCTGAAGCTCGACATGGCCGGGCTGGATCCCGATGCCGTCCATAAACAGCCGAGCCAGCTGTCCGGCGGCATGCGCAAGCGGGTTGCGCTGGCGCGCGCGCTGGCGCTCGATCCGGAACTGCTGTTTCTGGATGAGCCGACGTCCGGGCTTGACCCGATTTCGGCACGCGCCTTCGATGCGCTGATCCGGTTGCTGGCCGACAGCCTGGGGCTGACCGTGTTTCTCGTGACGCACGACTTGGATACACTGTTTTCAATTATCGACCGTGTCATTGTGCTGTCGGAAGGCCGGGTGCTCGGGAGTGGCACCGTCGCCGAACTGAAACACATCGATGACCCGTGGCTGCGCGACTACTTCGCGGCACGGGCGCCAGAGGGAGTTGTACATGGAAACTGAAGGCCGCTATACGCTGGTTGGCGTGCTGGTATTGCTCGTGGTTGCGCTGATGACACTCAGCATCGTGTGGCTGACCGGCGCGGCCGACCGGATCGCCTACCAGTCCTACACCATCTATTTCAAGCAGCAGTCGCTGGACGGACTGGCCGTCGGCAGCCCGGTCAAAATGCGCGGCATCAAGGTGGGCGTGGTCGCAGGCTATCGGTTCGCGCAAGGCGGGGATGAAGCCGTGAGCGTGACGGCACGCATCGATGAAGGCGTGCCGGTCCATACCGGTGCCGAGGCCTATATCAAGCGCAACCTGGTCACCGGGATTGCCACCGTTGAAATCGACAACGGCCCGAGCGGCAGTCCTTTGCTCACTGATGCCCCCAGGGGAGAGCGCTATCCGGTCATCGCCGAAGGCCTTTCCGACATCGACAAGGTGGCGTCGGCCGCCTCGCAGCTGGCAGTCAACGGCGCCGAGGTGCTGGAAAAGATGAACACCCTGCTGTCGGACGAGAATCAGGTCGCCATCAAGCAAACCCTCGCCAATCTGCATGAGCTGTCAGGTCATCTGGCCGCCAACAAGCAGGGCATCGAGGCAACCTTGCAGGGTCTGCGCGATGCCGCCGATGAATTCCGTTTTGCCGGCGCCAGCATCAGTCAGGCCGCCACCCGCGCCGAAGGCAGCATCGTCAGCGTCGGAAAAAATGCCGACACGGCACTGAATGAAGCCATTGCCTTGATGACCAAACTGCAAAACGACACCACCCTGATTTCCGGACAGTTCCAGCAATTCACCGAATCGGGCACGCTGGAAATCACCAATGTCAGTCGTGATGTGCGTACGACAGCTGACGTGCTCACAACAGCCGGGCAGCATCTGTCCAATCCCCGTTCCATCCTGTTTGGGCCGGGGCCACAGCAGCTCGGCCCAGGAGAAAAATTGCCATGAAAGCAGGCCTTTCCCTAGTCGTGCTGAGTCTGGTGCTGGCAGGCTGTGTCAACATCGGCGAAAAATCCGAGATACCCGCGGTTGTGTATTACGTGTTGCAGGATGCTTCGCTGGAAGAGGCAGCTCCACTACGTGCTGAAGTCCCGCAAAGCGGGATGGAGTCGGCCCCCACCCTGCTGGTGCTGGATACCACTGCGGGCGGTTTTTACGACACCGACCAGCTGGTTTTCAGCCGTAGCGCCGGTACCCGTGGCCAGTATCAGTTTGCCCGCTGGACCGAGCGTCCCGGCAAGCGGTTTGCCGATCTCATGCGTGAACGGCTCGACCGGCAGGGCAAGTGGCGCGTCACGGCCGCTGGCGGCTATGTGCGCGGCGACGTGTTGCTGGATACCGAACTGGTCGAGTTCTATCACGATGCCAGCAGCGAACCGGGGCAGATGCGGCTGGTGCTGCGCGCCGAGCTGGTCGATCTGAAGCAGCGCAAGCTGCTGGGGCGCCGCGTATTCGAGCAGTCTGCCCCGCTGGCGACGTTTGATGCGGCCGGGGCAGCCGAGGCATCCGGTCAGGCGGTTGGCCGTGCGCTTGACGATCTGACCGTCTGGCTCGCCAACATTCGATAAGCGCCTACAATTCAGACAGGTATTCCCATAACAAGAGGAGAGAAAACATGAAACGATTGCTTGCCGCCTTGTGCCTGTGTTCCATCGCCGCCGTCTCACATGCCGAAATATCCCAAAAACTGGGTTCGCTCGAAGTCCACTACAACGCACTCACCACAGACGAACTGCTCCCCGATGTCGCCCGCACCTACAAAATCGAGCGCAGCAAAACACGCGGGCTGGTCACGATATCGGTGCTGCAACGCAACAAGGTTGGCGTAGCCGTGCCGGTGCCGGCCAAGCTCACCCTGTATGCCACCAACCTCAGCCAGCAATTGGCCAACATCGAGATGCGCGCAATCAAGGAAGGCACGGCCATTTATTACCTGGGCGATTTTCGGGTGGTCGCGCCGGACACCCTGAAATTCACCGCCACCATCGAAGTGGAAGGCGAACCCAGGCATGAAATGGCCTTTACCCAGAAGTTTTACAAGTAAATCCATCCCTTCCTGCCGCCCCGGTTCCGGGGCTTTTTTACGTCCTTAACCATGACCGAATCTTCCGTACACCGCTTTCCCACCTGGCTGGGCCTGGCGCAGGGCGTCGTGCTCTACGCGCTCTACAAAAGCCATCATGACAAGCTATGGTCGCTGGAATGGGGCTGGCTGTTTAATGCCGTGCTGCTGAGCGCGTTGCTGCTGCCCTTCGTGGCGTATTGGGGACATGACACTTTGAGTCGCCGTGCGTTGCGCCGCCTGCTGCTGGGTGCGGGTGCGCTGGTTTTTGGTCTGGGTGTGTATCAGGGGGCGATGGTGTTTCCAGTGCCGGATGCGACACGACTGCAACTGGCGCCGGCGTCCGCTTTTCTTGGCCTGGCTTTGCTGGTTTTCATGCTCATTCCGCTGACGTCCGGCTGGGCTCGCGGGACGACAGGTGCCACGCTTGGTGCCTGGCACTATCCGCGCCTGTTCGAACACGCCTGGCGTAATGCTGTCGTGACCATCCAGGCGGGCGCGCTCACCGGGCTGTTCTGGGCGGTTCTGAGTCTGGGCGCGCAGCTGTTTCATCTGATCGGGGTGGAGTGGCCGAAAGAGACAATTGAAAAAGCCTGGTTCGCCATTCCCGTCACCACCCTGTCGATCGCGCTGGGCCTGCGCACCGGCCTGCGCCGCGCTGCGTTCACGGTCACCCTGCGTAACCACTGGCTGACGCTGACCGTGTGGCTGCTGCCTTTGGCCAGCCTGATCGGCGTGGCATTCGTGCTCACCAGCTTCGCGGGCGTGGGCAAATTGTTCGAGCGCGGCCTGTCGGCGTTTTTCCTGCTGTGGTTTGCAGCGTTCTGGATCACTTTTTTCAACTCGGCTTTTCAGGATGGACAAAACGTGCCCGCCCTGCATCGCATCCTGCGCCGCGTGCTGCCGTTTGCCGCGCCGGCCTTGCTTGCGGTCGTCGGGCTGGCGACATGGGCGCTGCTGCTGCGCATCCAGCAATACGGCCTCACGCCGGATCGGATCTGGGGCATGCTGGCGGCGATGGTGGCCCTGGCGTATGGCGGCGGCTACGCGCTATCGGTGCGGGCACGAACGGCAGCACGCTGGATGCCCGGTATCGCTCCCGCCAATATCGTCGCCTCGCTCATCATGAGTGCCGGCATCATCCTGCTGCTGTCGCCGGTGCTCGATGCCAACCGCCTGGCCACTGCCAGCCAGATGGCGCGTTTGCAGGCGGGACAGGTGCAGGCGGACGATTTCGATGTGGCGGCGCTGACGCGGCAGGAACGTGCGGGGGCCGATGCCCTGGCCGAACTACGGCTTCAGCGCGGTCCGGACGGCAAGCCGAGCAAGCTGGCGCTGCGGGCCGAGGATGCGCTCAACAACGCCAATCGCTACCGGGACAATGCATTCGATGAACCGGATGAACAGGTTGCGGTGTTGAGCGAGCGCATTGACATCTACCCGGCTGAAAAGCCTCTGCCCGCGGGGTTCACCGATTTTCTCAGGCAGGACATGGGGAAATGGGATGCCTGGCAACGCAGGCAAAGCTGTTTTGCGCGCCATCAAACACGTCAGCGCTGTACGGCGCTGCTGATCGACCTCAATCATGATGGGCAAGATGAAGTGGTGTTGTGGCAAGGGGATGCTTACCGGTCTGCTGTCTATACGCAAGCCGGCCAGCAGTGGCAAAAAACGGGTGGCTTGATGGTGAGCGGGGGCGGCACCCCCGAGAGCGTCCGTGCCGAATTGGCGACCGGTGCCTACGCCACCCAGCCTGTGCGCTGGGATGAATTGCGCGTTGGAAAAACCCGCTATCAGGTGTTCGAGAACGCGGAATAAGCCAGCGCCAGCAGCCCCCACACGCCAAAGCCCGCCACCGTCAGTCCTGCTGCACGGCGTACCCATTGCTGTTGCATGAAGGGTTGAATCTGGCGGGCGAACAGCCCCATACCCAGCAGGTTCGGCAGGGTGCCGAGACCGAACGCCAGCATCAGCGCCGCGCCCGAGCTGGCGCTGCCCGCCGCCAGTGCCGACACCAGGATCGAATACACCAGCCCGCACGGCAGCCAGCCCCAGGCCATCCCCGCCAGAACGGCCTGCGGCAGCGACCTCACCGGCAGCAGTTTCTGGAACAGCGGTTTGACCCGCTTCCACAGGGCCCCGCCGGCACGTTCGAAAACCAGCACCCATTGCGACCAGCCCGCCAGATACAGGCCGAGCAGGATCATCACCACTTGCGCCAGCACAAACAACAGCATTTGCACCGGCAGAAAATCAGCCAGCTTGAGCGATGCGCCGAGCGCCCCTGCCAGCGCACCAAAGAGGGCATAGGAAAACACCCGCCCCAGGTTGTAGGCCAGATGCAGGCGGAACGGCGGCGCACTGCCATCGGCACGGAAGGAAAAGGCCGCGACGATGCCGCCGCACATGCCGACGCAATGCACGCCGCCTAAAAGTCCGGCAAGCAGGGCGGCGAGGAGGGAGAATTCGATCATTTTTTAAACCCGTTTTTTATCCGCGAAGGACGCGAAGGGGCGCGAAGAAAACCAAGGAGAAATCATTGGGATTTTACGAGACGTCTCCATTCCAGCTTGCCGTGGGAGCCGAAATTGATCAGGAGACCTACTGGCAAACCAGCAGCCTTGAGATAGTTGATGAGCTGGGCTTCTTCCCGGCCAGTCAGTTTATCCATTGCCTTGATCTCGACCAGGATGCCTTCGAAACACAGAAGATCGCAGACATAGCGCTTGCCAAGCGGTTGCCCCTTGTAATTGATCACGAATTCACACTGAGGGGAAAAAGGAATGTTGCGATAAGCCAGCTCCCGCTCCATCGTCTCCTGATAAACCGCCTCCAGAAATCCCGCCCCAAGCTCGCGATGCACCTCAATCGCCGCCCCCACGACCGCATAAACTTCATCCCGAAAAACCAGTTCATCCATTGTCTTTCCTCGTTTTTCCTTCGCGTCCCTTCGCGTCCTTCGCGGATAAAAAAGGTTTTCAGGTCTTAAGCCGTCCCACCAGCCACACCAGCACCAGCACCGGCACCCCGATCAGCGCCGTCCCGGTAAAGAAATTCGCCCAGCCGTAGGCATCGACGAACTCACCCGAGAAACCGGCGATGAACTTGGGCAGCAGCAGCATGACGGACGTGAACAGCGCGTACTGCGTGGCGGAATAGGCCTGATTGACCAGGCCGGAGAGATAGGCGACGAAGGCCGAGGAGGCGATGCCCGCCGACAGGTTGTCCGCCGACACGGTGAACACCAGTGCGCCGACATCATGCCCGCGTCCGGCCAGCCACACGAACAGCAGGTTGGTGGCGGCCGACAATACCGCGCCGAGAAACAGCGTGCGCATCACGCCCATGCGCATCACCAGCAGGCCGCCGAGACCGGCGCCGACGATGGTCATGATCACGCCGTAGACTTTCGACACGGTGGCCACCTCGTCCTTGGTAAAGCCCATTTCCTGGTAGAAGGGATTGCTCATCACCCCCATCACCACGTCCGAGATACGGTAGACGGCAATCAGCGCCAGCATCAGCAAGGCCTGCCATTTGTAGCGCTGGATGAAGTCGATGAAGGGCGACAGCACTGCGCTGTAGAACCAGGCGGTGGCGGTGAGCAGCCAGCCGGACAGCCCGACGGCGGCAAACCGTTCGCGCGTGTGTGCTTCGCGCTCGGTGGTCGCGGGATAAATCTTCTTTTCCGGCTCGCGGATGATCAGCGTGGTGAGGATGCCGACGACCATCAGCGCCGCCATCACCGTGTACGCCACCTGCCAGGGGCGGTAGTCGTAGGTGGCCTCGGACGGATCGAAGCTCGCCGCGATCCACAACGCGCCCGCACCCGCCGTGATCATCGCGATGCGATAGCCCGCCTGATAGGTCGCCGCCATCGCGCCCTGCTTTTCTATTTCGACTGCTTCAATTCGATAGGCGTCGAGCGCGATGTCCTGGGTCGCCGAGGCAAACGCCACCGCCAGCGCAAAGAACACCATATGCGTCAGGTTCAGCACCGGGTCGGTGTTCGCCATCCCCAGCAACGCCAGTGCGATGCAGATCTGCGACAGCAGCAGCCACGCCCGCCGCTTGCCCAGCCGCGCCGTCAGGAAGGGTAGCGGCAGCCGGTCCACCAGCGGCGACCACAAAAACTTGAAGCCATAGGCCAGCCCCACCCAACTCAAGTGCCCGATCGTCGCGCGCGCGATGCCCGCCTCCGACAGCCAGAACGACAGCGTGCCCAGCACCAGCAGCAGCGGCAGCCCGGCGGAAAAGCCGAGGAACAGCATGCCGACGACGCGCGGGTGGGTGTAGACCTTGAGGGCGGCGAGCCAGGGGTGAGGGGTCATGGGCGATGATCCATTGTGAGGCTGAGGCGTTTTCCCTTAACTAAACAGCTTGCTTAGTTAAGGGAAACGAGATTCCTTTAACTAAAGAACAGACTAAGGTAACGATCGAATGAATAGACGCGTCCGCGTTGCTGGCCGGTGATCTCGGCCAAAATACCCAGATTTTTCATATCCCGGATGAGGGCGTTCGCCGTTGGGGTGCTCACAGACAGCGCGACTTCCACATCCGCAGCCGACACGATGGGCTTGCGGTAGAGCAGATTGAGCATCAGCCTTGCATTGGGTGCGCGTTTGCCAAGTGACAAAACAGCGTGTTCCACTTCCGTCCGCAGGCTCAGGATTTCGCGGAACACGTCACGCCCTTTTATCGCAGTTTCCGCGATGCCGCTGAGAAAGAAACGGACCCAATGAATCAGATCGTTCGCGACCCGCACCCGCATCAGCGCATCGTAATAACTTGCCCGGTTACGCTCGAAGTAATCCGAAAGATAGAGGGATGGCTTGGCCAGCAAGCCGTGGTTGACCAGATAGAGCGGGATCAGCAGCCGGCCGATACGTCCATTGCCATCCAGGAACGGGTGGATGGTTTCGAACTGGTAGTGGCTGATGGCCACACGGATCAGATGCGGAACGGCCACATTTTCGTTATGCCAGAATTTCTCAAGTTCGCTCATCAGGTCGGGCACTTCGTCGGGATGCGGCGGTATGAAGACTGCATCCGCAAGGCTGGCGCCGCCTATCCAGTTCTGGCTGGTGCGGAACTCGCCCGGCTGCTTGTGCTCGCCGCGCACCCCACGCATCAGGATTTCATGGGTGTGCTTGAGCAGGCGGTTGGATAGCGGCAGCGTGGCCAATTCCGCAATGGCCACATTCACGGCTTCGATGTAATTGCGCACCTCGCGCCAGTCGTTGCGTTTCTCCGGCTGAATCTGCTCTTCCGACAAGAGTGCTTCGTCGATGCCGGTTTGAGTGCCTTCGATGCGGCTGGAGGTTTGGGCTTCCTTCACCACGTGCATTTCGATGAAGAGGTCAATGTCGGGCACGATCAGCGAAAACGCATTCAGCTCGCCCAATGCGCGGTTGGCATCTTCCAGCAGCGTGTTGATGGCCGGGTCGTCCCAGATCCAGACATGATTCACGAGCGAAGGGGAGAAACTCTTGTACTGATATTGCTGGCGCCAGACGCCAGCCTTGAATTGCTCGAATTTCATGCGCTTGCTCCCTGTACCCTGGTTTCGCTTCTTGTCCGATTAACCGGGCTGCGTTCCAGGTTCAGCGCCAGCAGGCGCTTGAGGATTTCTTCATCCGGCATCTCCGGCGTGTAGTCGGTCCAACCGTAGGCGGCGGCCACGGCGGCGTCGAGTTCGCGGTGGGCGTGGTCGAGCCAGGCCGGGCGGGCGTTGTAGAGATTGGTCAGGGTGCGTTTTTTCAGCTCGGCTTCGTGGCCGGGCTTGGCGACGGGGCGCAGCGGGAAGCCGGCCAGTTCCTCTTCGGGCGTGCGCACCCAGTCCACCCACTCCGGCGGGTTGAGCCAGGTTTCGCGCAGGGAGTTGAGATGCGCAGCAG
>JAIOJU010000106.1 GCA_019911765.1 Thiobacillus sp. | reverse complement strand
ATGATGGGTGGGATGGGCATGATGGGTGGTATGGGGCCAGGCGGCGGTATGGGACCCGGGGGAAAAATGGGTCCCGGAGCGGGTATGGGTCCCGGAGCCGGAATGGGACCCATGTCCCCGGACATGCTGAACCAGCGCCAGCGCCGCATCGAGCAACGCATGGATATGATGCAGATGATGATGGATCAGATGATGCAGCATCAGGGCATGAGCGGCCAGATGCCCGGTGCCAGATAAGTCCGGCTGAATTCCGTTACGTGCGCCCCGGCAAAACCGGGGCATTTTCATTCAGGCATCCGTGTAGCGGTTCACTCCAGTTCCTGCAGGCGCAGCAATCGCGCAGCCTCTTCATCCCGCGCATCGTCAATCTCCCGCATCACCCCTTCCAGATCAACCGGCGGCAGGGTGCTTTCGAACCGGCCGGTGAGTTCGACATCGGGGTGCAGGTTGCCGTGCTCGTACAGCGCCCAGATTTCCTTGGCGTATTGCGTGGTCAACAGCGTTGGCGCGTATTGGCCGAAGTAGGTCCTGAGGTTGTTCACGTCGCGCGCGAGCATGGCCTGGGCGTGGTTGTTGCCGGCGGCATCGACTGCTTGCGGCAGGTCGATGATGACCGGGCCGTCTTCGGCGACGAGGATGTTGAACTCGGACAGGTCGCCGTGAATGACGCCGGCGCACAACATGCGCACCACTTCCCGGATCAGGGTGGCGTGATGGGCGAGGGCTTCGTCTTCGGTAAACGACACGTCGTTGAGCCGGGGTGCGGCGTTGCCGTCGGCATCGGCCACCAGTTCCATCAGCAGCACGCCTTCATGAAAGTTGTACGGCGTCGGCACGCGCACGCCGGCATGGGCGAGCCGATACAGCGCATCGACCTCGGCGCTTTGCCAGGCGGCTTCCTGCATTTCGCGCCCGTATTTGGTGCCTTTGGCCATGGCTCGCGCCTGGCGGCTGTTCTTGGTTTTGCGGTTTTCGGTGTAGTCGACGGCCTGGCGAAAGCTGCGCTTGTTGGCTTCCTTGTAGACCTTGGCGCAACGGATGTCATCGCCGCAACGCACGACAAAGACCATGGCTTCCTTGCCGCTCATGAGCTGGCGCACGACGCCATCGATCAGGCCGTCTTCGAGCAGGGGTTCGAGCCGCTTGGGGATTTTCATCGCTTGATGTGAACGGTGGGCTTAGCCGCGCACCTTGCGATACGCCTCGAGCAGGCGCTGGTGGATCGCGCTGCCCTCGAAGTCGCTGCCGAGTTTCGTCAGACCGAAAAAGCGTTCGTCCTGGTTGAACAGCGCGAACGCCTGCTCCAGCGTCTCGCGGCCGTACATCAGCGCCAGTGCGGGCTCGAACGGGCTGGGGTCGTCGAGCTGGACGAGGTCGGCGATGCAGCGGTAGACCTTGAGGCGCGCATCGCTGCGCTGGCCGTACTGGGCGATCCAGGTGCAGCCTTCGAGGATGGCTTCGTCGTCGCCGAGCGCCAGCGCGAGCAGCAGCTTGATTTCACCGACACGGATATCCATCCAGGGCGAATCGGCATCGGGGGCGAGACCGATCAGCACGGTCACCAGCCGGTCGTCGGCCAGTTCGAGTTCGGTCATCAGATCCAGCAGTTCGGCGCATTCGTCGTCGGTCAGTTCGGGCAGGCGCGCGAGCGCCGGGCGGATCAGATTGCCGACGCTGTTGTTCTCGAATTCGAGTTCCTCGACCGGATAGATCTCGGACACGCCGGGAACCAGGATGCGGCAGGCGTAGACGCCGAGATGCTCGAAGTCGGCGATGTAGAGGTCTTGTCCGGCGGCGTGCAGGGCATCGACCGACCACGCGTAATCCTCCTCGGTGGTGGTGCCGAAGTTCCAGTCGACGAAGTCGAAGTCGGGGGTGTCGCGCAGAAACTGCCAGGAAATCACCCCGCTGGAATCCACAAAATGGATTTCCAGATTTTGCGGGTCGGCGATTTCGGTTTCATCGAAGCCGGGGGCGGGAAAGCCCGCAAGCGAATCGAGGGCGCGGCCCTGCAGCAGTTCGGTCAATGCGCGTTCCAGCGCGACCTCGAAGCGCGGATGTGCGCCGAAGCTGGCGAAACAGCCCTGGTCGGCGGGGTGCAGCAGCGTGACGCTCATCACCGGATACTGGCCGCCGAGCGAGGCATCCTTCACCACGATGCCGAAGCCCGCTTCGCGCAGGCCGCGGATGCCGGCGGCGATATGCGGATAGCGGTTGATCACGTCTTCCGGCACATCAGGCAAACAAATCCCTTCCTCGATGATGCGGAACTTGATGTGGCGCTCGAAGATCTCGGCCAGCGCCTGGGTGCGGGCTTCCTTCAGCGTGTTGCCGGCCGACATGCCGTTGCTGACGAACAGGTTGCCGATCAGGTTGACTGGAAAATACGCGGTTTGGCCGTCGCGCAGCCGCTGGTAGGGAATGGCGCAGATGCCGCGTGCGGCGTTGCCGGAATTGAGGTCGATCAACTGGTCGGCGCGCACGTTGTTATCCGGGTTGTACAGCGCGTGCAGTTCCGGGGTGAGGAGTTCATCCGGCCAGGATTCGTTCTCGGGCGTAAACCAGCGTTCGTCGGGATGGTGGACGTAGGCCCGGTTGGCGATGGTTTCGCCCAGGTAAAAATGGGTCCAGAAATAATTGGTTGACAGGCGCTCGAAATATTCGCCCAGCGCGCTCGCCCGTGCGGCCAGTTCCGAGGCGCCCTTGCCGTTGGTGAACAAGAGCGGGCAGTCGCGGTCGCGAATGTGCACCGACCACACCCCTTCCACCGGGTTGAGCCAGGAGCGCTCCTCGATGTGAAAACCAATCGCTTCGAGTTTGGATTGCAGGGTGGCGATCGACGCTTCGAGCGAAGCGTCCTTGCCGGGGATGAAGTGTTCGGTGGCGGACATGGGGTGGGGCCGGATGGAAACAGCCAAACAGGATAAACGATGCGTCAAGCGGGGCGTAAAATGACTGCTCTTTATCAGTACTTGTTGCCACCTTGCACTGCTACGATCGCCCCATGCCTGTTCGCGTTCCCTTGTTCGTTTTGCTGGCCTGTTTGGCCTGTTCCGGGCCGGTGGCCGCTGCCGCGCAGACGTTTGGCCTGGACGGCGGGCGGGCTGCACTGGCATCGCGCTCGCAGGCCGAGTGGGTGACGCAGGCGCAGACATTGGAAAAGCGCGGTGACTGGCCGGGCCTGCTGGCCTGGGGACAGGACTGGGCCAGGGTGGATGCCAGGAATCCGCTGGCCTGGTTTGTTCAGGGGCGTGCCCTGATTGAAATGGGG
>JAIOJU010000105.1 GCA_019911765.1 Thiobacillus sp. | reverse complement strand
GTCGGCAGTGGTCAGTGGGGTGCCGGCGGCGCCCATGTTGACGATGTCGACCGAGCCGTCGGCCTTCTTCACCAGCCAGGTCCAGCCGGAACCGAAGTTGCCGACGGCGCTGGCCTGGAAGGCCTTCTTGAACTCGTCGAGCGAGCCCCATTTCTTGTTGATGGCATCGGCCAGCGCGCCGGAAGGTGCGCCGCCGCCGTTGGGGGTGAGGCAGTTCCAGAAGAAGGTGTGGTTCGAAACCTGGGCGGCGTTGTTGTAGATGCCGCCGGCCGGGGCCGACTTGATGATGTCTTCGAGCGACTTGCTCTCGAACTCGGTGCCCTTGATCAGATTGTTGAGGTTGGTCACATAAGCCTGGTGGTGCTTGGCGTAGTGGTACTCAAAGGTTTCCTTGGACATGTGCGGTGCGAGCGCATCCATGGCAAAAGGCAGTGCGGGTAAAGTGTGTTCCATAACTCTCTCCTGAAATTGAACAAACAGTGAATAAAAGTGCCGCTACCGGACAATGCTGATGTCACAACGACAACATGGTTTTGGCCGCCGAAAAGAAAAAGGGTCGGCATGACCGACCCAGTTTCCTTGAATTATTTGGTCGGGACGAGAGGATTTGAACCTCCGACCACTTGACCCCCAGTCAAGTGCGCTACCAGGCTGCGCTACGCCCGAAGAAGCCGTCCATTCTAACAGAGGAGCCGCGTCCGGCGGAAGCCCTTAAGGGTCTGTTCACACTATTTTTACACCTGCGACGAGGCCGATTCGGGATGCAGGCCGCGAAGCGAGGTGCGCCGCAGTGTCATTCACTGCAAGCAGTTCGCGACAAAGGGATGCGCCCGAATCGGCCCGTCTCTTCGGGTTGCTTCGAGAAAGTACGTCTGCGGCGTTGCGCCATTTGGCAAGGAACGACCCTTGCCGGCACGACGCGCCTTGCATCCATCGCTTTCTCGCAGCAACGCAGGCGCAAAAATAGTGTGAACAGACCCTAACCCAATATTTTCAGGATAGCGGATATTTCCGCACGCAGTCCGGATATGTCCGGACTGGCGACAACAGCGGGTGCCGGTGTTTCGGGCGGGGCTTCAGCGTCATGTTCCAGACGCTGCCGTGCACCGCTGATGGTGAAGCCTTCTTCGTACAGCAATTCGCGAATACGCCGGATCAGCAGCACCTCGTGATGCTGATAGTAGCGGCGGTTGCCGCGCCGCTTGACCGGGCGCAACTGGGTGAATTCCTGTTCCCAATAACGCAGCACGTGCGCCTTGACGGCGCACAGTTCGGATACTTCACCGATGGTGAAATAGCGTTTCGCCGGAATCGGCGGCAGTTCACTCCGTGCTGGGCGTTCCAATGTTGGCGCCTTCGACTTGGGATTTGAGTTTCTGGCTGGCGTGGAATGTCACCACGCGACGCGCGGAAATCGGCATTTCTTCACCGGTTTTGGGATTACGACCTGGGCGCTGCGGTTTTTCACGGCACTGGAAATTGCCGAAACCGGACAATTTCACGATGTCGCCTTTTTCAAGCGACAGGCGGATTTCGTCGAAAAACGACTCGACGACGTCCTTCGCTTCGCGTTTGTTCAGGCCCACTTTTTCAAACAGGAGTTCGGCCAGATCAGCTTTGGTAAGGGTGGTCATGTTCGTGTTATTGGCAGGGATGGCTCGTTGGAAAAAGCGTCATGCACGCAAACTGGCATTGCATTGATTCAGCGCGGTTTCGACCAGTTTCTGCACGGCGTCTTCCACTTCCTGATCCGTCAATGTGCGTTGAGTATCTTGCATAACTACCCGTATGGCAAGGCTTTTTTGGTTTTCGGCCACGCCTTTTCCGCGATAGTCGTCGAATACATCGATCGACCGCACCTGGGCCGGGGCCCCTTCACGCAAAGCCGCCAGCAATTCGCCCGCCGGGGTTTGAACGTCCAGCACAAAGGCCAGATCGCGCCGTACCAGCGGGAAACGCGACAGGCTGGCATGACGTGGCAAGGCACGCCGGGCCAGCACCTGGCTGTCGAGTTCGAACAGCATCGGCGCGCTGGGCAGGTCGAACGCCTGCACCAGTCGCGGATGCAGCGCCCCGATCCAGCCGATCGCCCGGCCATCGACCCGGATTTCGGCACTCTGGCCCGGATGCAAGGCGGGATGAACACCGGGGCGCGCATCGGGCACGCAACCCAGCACACGCTCCAGATCGCCTTTGAGATCAAAGAAATCAACGCGGCGTGCGGCTGCCCCCCATTGTTCGGGCTGCACGTCGCCATAGATCAGGCCACCCAGTTTCATCGGCTGTTCCGCGAGTGACGCATAGACGCGCCCCAGTTCGAAGATCCGCACCCGTTCCTGCTGGCGATTGAGGTTGTGACGCAGGGTCTCGATCAGCCCACCCCACAAGGTGGTGCGCATCACCGACAGCTGGCTGGCAATCGGATTGGCCAAGGGCATCGGCTGGGCATTGGCATCAAGCGCCGTTTCCCAGGCCGGGTCGACAAAGCTGTAGGTGATGACTTCCTGATAATCCAGCCCGACCCACATCTGGCGCAGGCTGTCGTCGGACAGCACGGTTTCGTCCTGCGGCAGCATGCGCGACGGCGCGGCCGGTGGCTGGGCCGGAATGTTGTCGTAGCCGAACAGGCGCACCGCCTCTTCGATCAAGTCTTCCTCGATAGCCAGGTCGAAGCGGAAGCTTGGCGGCGTGACGATCAGGTTGTCGCCCTGCTGTTCAACGGCGGCACCCAGCGCGGCCAGGCCATGCGCGACCTGCCCCGCATCGAGTTCAACCCCGGCCACGCGCTTGAGGCGCGGCAAACGCAGCGTGATCGGCGAACGCGACGGCAAGGTGGCGACGGTCTCATTGATCGGACCGGCCTGTCCGCCGCAAATCAGCAGCAGCAGTTCGGTGGCGCGTTCCATCGCCCGGCGCGTGGCGCCGAAGTCGACACCGCGTTCGAAACGGTGCGACGAGTCGGTGGACAGGCCCAGGCGACGCGCCCGCCCGGCAATCGCCGCGGGCGCAAAGAAGGCCGCTTCCAGCATGACATCGACGGTAAACCGTTCCACGCTGGTGGGCTGCCCGCCCATGATGCCGGCCAGCGCCACCGGGCCGCTGGCATCGGCAATCACCAGCATGTCAGGCGCGAGTTCGGCGGTCTGGCCGTTCAGCAATTCCAGGCTTTCGCCCGCACGCGCCATCCGTACCTCGATGCCGCCATTGAGGCGCGACAAGGCGAAGGCGTGCATCGGCTGGCCGAGTTCGAGCAGTACATAGTTGGTGATATCGACCGGCGCCAGCAGCGGGCGGATGCCGCTGCGCTCCAGGCGCTCGGCCATCCAGCGCGGGGTGGGCGCCTGTGCATCGATGCCGCGTACCACCCGCCCCAGATACAGCGGGCACGCCTCGCTCGCCGCCACCTGCACCGGCACCGTGTCCTGGATCTGGATGGCGACTTCCTGTACCTGCGGCGGCCGCACCTCGGCACCGGTGATTGCCCCCACCTCGCGCGCCAGTCCCTGCATCGACAGGCAGTCGGCACGGTTGGGCGTGAGTTTCAGGGTAATGAGCGTGTCGTCCAGATTGAGCCAGGTGCGGAAATCCTCGCCCACCGGCGCGTCGGCCGGCAGCACCATGAGGCCATCCGCCGCGCCTTCCAGCCCCAGTTCCTTGGTCGAACACAGCATGCCGAATGACTCGACACCGCGCACCTTGGCCACCTTGATCTCGAATCCGGGCAATTTGGCGCCGGGCCGGGCGCACGGTACCCTGAGCCCGGCCGCCGCATTGGGCGCACCGCAGACGATGGTGACCGGTACTGATTCGCCGACATCGACCTGGCAAATCTGCAAACGGTCGGCATCAGGATGTTTCTCGGCCGAGAGGATTTCGGCCACCACCACGTTGTTGAATGGCGGCGCAGCCGGCGTCATCGCCTCCACCTCGAGGCCGGCCATCGTCACGATGTGGGCCAGTTGAGCGGTATCGAGCGCAGGGTTAACAAGATTGCGCAGCCAGGATTCTGGAAATTGCATGATATGTGCGCCCTAATTAATTGAATTTCTTTAGAAAACGTAAATCGTTTTCGAAGAACAATCGCAAGTCGTCCACGCCGTAACGCAACATGGCCAGGCGCTCCACCCCCAGGCCAAACGCAAAACCAATGTAGCGTTCCGTATCAATCTCGACGTGCCTGAACACATTCGGATGCACCATGCCGCAGCCCAGCACCTCCAGCCAGCCAGTATGCGAACACACCCGGCAGCCTTCCCCGCCGCACATCACGCAGCCGATATCCATCTCGGCTGACGGCTCGGTAAAGGGAAAGAACGACGGCCGGAAACGCACCGGCAGGTCGTCGCGTTCGAAGAAGTTGCGCATGAAATCGGCCAGCACGCCCTTGAGATCGGCGAACGATACCGACTCGTCCACCCACAGGCCTTCGACCTGGTGGAACATCGGCGTGTGCGTCACATCGGAATCGCAGCGATAGACCCGGCCCGGCGCGATGATGCGCAGCGGCGGCTGGTGGGTCTTCATGTAGCGCACCTGCACCGGTGAGGTGTGGGTGCGCAGCAATTCGCCGCCCTGCATGTAGAACGTATCGTGCATCGCCCGTGCCGGGTGATCTTCCGGGATGTTGAGCGCGGTGAAGTTGTAGAAATCGGTCTCGATCTCGGGGCCGGTCGCCACCTCGAACCCGATCGAACGGAACAGGGCCTGAATACGCGACAGCGTGCGCGACACCGGGTGCAGGCCACCCTGGGCCAGACCGCGCCCCGGCAAGGTCACATCCAGCGTCTCGGCCGCCAGCTGGCGATCCAGCTCGGCTTGCTGCAAGACATCGCGGCGGGATTTGAGCACGGCTTCCACCGCCTGCTTGGCCTCGTTGATGCGCGCGCCCGCGGTTTTGCGTTCGTCGGCTGGCATCGCGCCCAGGCTTTTGAGGAGTTCGGTCAGCTGACCGCTTTTGCCCAGATACGCTGCCTTCACCTGCTCCAGCATTTGCAGGTCGGGACAGGCTTGAACAGCAGCAAGGGCGTCAGCAACGATTTCGTTGGGATTGCGCATGGCAGTTTTTATATCTTGAATTTATCCGCGAAGGACGCGAAGGTCACAAAGAAAAGCGAAACGACCAAAGCTGCGACCAGTACGGGGGTTCTTCGCGCCACTTCGCGCCCTTCGCGGATAAACTCGTTTGAACAATACCAACAAAAAAAGGCCTTGCGGCCTCTTTTTGTGACAGTTTGCCGGCTTAAGCCGCCAGCTTGGCCTTGACCTGCTCGACGATCTTGGCAAAGGCATCCTTGTCAAAAATCGCGATGTCGGACAACACCTTGCGGTCGATGCCGATCTCGGCACGGGACAGGCCGTTCATGAACACGCTGTAGGTCAGGCCATGCTGACGCGAAGCTGCGTTGATACGGGCAATCCACAGTGCGCGGAACTGGCGCTTGCGCTGACGACGGTCGCGGTACTGGTACTGACCGGCCTTCATCACCGCTTCATTGGCGACGCGGAATACGTTTTTACGACGACCGCGATAGCCTTTGGCGGCATCGAGGACTCTCTTGTGACTGGCTCGGGCGGTTACACCCCGTTTGACGCGTGGCATGCTTTCTCTCCTTTATGCGTAGGGCAACATGCGGGCAATCGACTTGTGATTGCTGGCATTGACCGGTTCGGTACCGCGCAGCTGACGCTTACGCTTGGTACTTTTCTTGGTGAGAATGTGACGCATGAACGCGTGCGAGCGCTTGAACTTGCCGCTGCCCAGCGCACGGAACCGCTTGGCGGCGCCGCTCTTGCTTTTCATCTTAGGCATGATGCTTCCTTTTATCTCATGCGGCCAGGTGATCCCACGATGCGGGATGCTTCACCTACCCGACTGCACGTATTGTTGGCGTTTTAACCCCACGCTGAATCCGCAGGGTCCGAGAACGCCGGTCTCTTAAACTTTAAGTCTTCTTCTTCGGCGCCAGCATCATCACCAGCTGGCGGCCTTCCATCTTCGGGAACTGCTCGACGATTGCCACTTCAGCCAGATCCGTCGAAACCCGTCTCAACTGGGCCATGCCGATTTCCTGGTGAGCCATTTCGCGACCCCGAAAACGCAATGTAATCTTGGTCTTATCGCCTTCTTCAAGAAACTTGATCAGGTTGCGCAGCTTGATCTGGTAATCGCCTTCGTCGGTACCCGGACGGAATTTGATTTCCTTGATCTGAACCTGCTTCGTCTTCAGCTTGGCTTCATGCTGCTTCTTGCTTTCCTGGTACTTGAACTTGCCGTAGTCCATGATCTTGGCTACGGGAGGTTGTGCCGTTGGGGCAATCTCCACCAGATCCAGGTCAGCTTCTTCAGCCTGACGCAAGGCTTCGTATACTTTCACGATGCCAAGTTGCTCGCCTTCCACACCGACCAAACGCACCTCAGGGCAATTGATTTCACCATTGATGCGTGTCTGCTTCTTTTCTGTCGCGATGAGCCGTTCTCCAAAACAATACCCGGACGTATCTGTCCGGGCTGAACATGCCAGACCCGAAAGCCTGACCCTGAAATGCCGTCCCTAAAATAAAGCATGAGGCGCGGAACTGAATCCGGCGCCTCACTTGAATCCGATTATTGCCGCGTGAGAACTTCGTCTTGCATGCGTGCAATCAAGGCTTCCAGACTCATCTGCCCCAGATCCTGATTACCGCGCGCCCGGACAGCGACCACTTCGGTCTCCACTTCCTTGTCGCCGACAACCACCTGATAAGGCAGCTTCTGCAAGCTATGTTCTCGGATTTTATAGGTAATCTTGTTATTACTCAAGTCTGATATAGCCCGGATGCCCGCCTGGCGCAGTGCCTGGGTCACTTTTTCGGCATATTCGGTCTGGCGTTCGCTGATATTCATCACCATGACCTGCACCGGCGCCAGCCACATCGGGAAATTTCCGGCATGGTGCTCGATCAGAATGCCGATGAAACGCTCCATCGAACCCAGAATCGCACGATGCAGCATCACCGGGTGTTTCCGGGCATTGTCCTCGTCGACGAACTCTGCATCCAGGCGTACCGGCAGGTTGAAATCCAGCTGAATCGTGCCGCATTGCCACAGCCGCCCGATCGAATCCTTCAATGTGAATTCGACCTTGGGGCCGTAAAACGCGCCCTCGCCCGGCTGCAGGTCGTAGGCCAGCTTGTTGCGTGCCAGCGCCGCAGCCAGCGCGGCTTCCGCCTTGTCCCAGCTTTCGTCCGAACCGACGCGCTTCTCCGGCCGCGTCGACAACTTGACCAGCACATCGTGAAAACCAAAGTCTGCGTAACACTTCTCCAGCATCACGATAAAGTCGGCAACCTCCTGTTCGACCTGCTGTTCGGTGCAGAAGATATGGGCGTCGTCCTGGGTAAAGCCGCGCACCCGCATGATGCCATGCAGCGCGCCCGACGGTTCGTTGCGGTGACACGAGCCGAATTCGGCCAGGCGCATCGGCAGGTCGCGATACGAATGCAGGCCGCTGTTGAAGATCTGCACGTGGCCCGGGCAGTTCATCGGCTTGACCGCGTAGTCGCGGTTTTCCGACGAGGTGGTGAACATGTTCTCGTGGTAGTTCTCCCAATGGCCGGACTTCTCCCACATGCTGCGATCCATCACCGCCGGTGTGCGTACTTCCTGGTAGCCGTATTCGACGAACTTCTGCCGCATGTACTGCTCGATCTGCTGCCACACGATCCAGCCCTTGGGATGCCAGAACACCATGCCCGGCGCCTCTTCCTGCATGTGCAGCAGGTCGAGCTGCTTGGACAGGCGGCGATGATCGCGCTTCTCGGCTTCTTCCAGACGGTGCAGGTAGGCCTCGAGGTCTTCCTTCTTCGCCCACGCCGTGCCGTACACGCGCTGCAGCATCTCGTTCTTGGAGTCGCCGCGCCAGTAGGCGCCGGCAAGCTTCATCAGCTTGAAATGCTTGAGCTTGCCGGTCGACGGTACGTGCGGGCCGCGGCACAGGTCGATGAAATCCCCCTCGCGGTACAGCGAAATATCTTCGTTGGACGGAATCGAGGCGATGATCTCGGCCTTGTAGGCCTCGCCTATCTCCTTGAAGAAGGTCACAGCCTTGTCGCGCGGCATCACGCTGCGCGTCACCGGGATGTCCTGTTTGGCCAGCTCGGCCATTTTCTTCTCGATGGCGACCAGATCGTCCGGCGTAAACGGGCGCTTGTAGGCGAAATCGTAGTAGAAACCGTCCTCGATCACCGGGCCGATGGTGACCTGCGCATCCGGGAACAGCGACTTCACCGCAAATGCCAGTAGATGTGCGGTCGAATGACGGATCAGGTCGAGGCCATCGGCGTCCTTGTCGGTGACGATGGACAGTTGCGCGTCGGCGTCGATCACGTGGCTGGTATCGACCAGTTTGCCGTCCACCCGCCCGGCCAGCGCCGCCTTGGCCAGGCCGGCGCCTATGCTGGAGGCGACCTGCGCGACCGTGACCGGCGCGTCAAATTGCCGGACAGACCCATCGGGAAGCGTGACGTTGACCATGACTCAAACTCCAGAAATGAAAAAAGCGCGGACCGGCCGCGCTTTTGGATATTGCTTGTTAAAGATTGCAGAGTGTCTGCGAACTGTGGTGCGCCGGTTTATCCAAAGACAACCTTGCTAGTTCGCGGTGACATTTCGCAACCTCCAGAGGGACATGTCCCCATTAAGACCGGTTCAACCCGACCAATAAAAATTGGTAGGCGCGATTGGACTCGAACCAACGACCCCCACCATGTCAAGGTGGTGCTCTAACCAGCTGAGCTACGCGCCTAATGCGGGGCGGATCATAACCGAAACGCAGCCCGCGTGTCGAGTCGAAAGGTGGTTTTTCTCACAAAGGACTCACCGCGAGCGATTCTCTCGCGTATGCCAAATCCGACAGTGCCTTGCCGGTCCATTTGAATTCCATCGACGCGAAACGGGTAACGGCCCCGCACCAAGGCTAGTCCTGCGAATGCGCCACCATATCAGTGCACCGGATTAATCTCGAAATACCGTATCAAGGTCGAGAAGGCCGAGCATTACGCCGCCCTGACTTCGTTCAGCAAGTCAGGGTGACGCTCAAGCACCTTAAGCAGCTTCACCAGAGCCAAAGGTGGCTTGGTCTTACCGTTTTCATAACGCGAAAAGGCATTGACCCCACCGCCAAAGATTTCGGCAGCCTCGCGCTGGTCAAGTTTCAGTTTCTTGCGCACGCCAGCAATGAATTGCGGATCGACGATAGCCGCATTGACCTGCTTCGAGAAGGCGCGCATTTCACGCATCACGCGATCCGATTCCGCCGCATCCAGGATGGACTCGGCGCAGGCCGGGCAGAAGTCGCCTGTCACTGCCGAAATGACAGTGGCTTCACCCTTGTAGGTATAAGGCAGATCCCGCGTGTCATGGATCAGTTCAGCCGCGCCGCAAACAGGACATTTCATGTTCATAGCTCCTTGAAGGACACGATCAGCACATCGTCGATGACTGTCAGTTTCAAATACAGGTCGCCAGCCGATGTGTTCGGACGGTACACGTCCTGCCATATCGTGTGGTCGGCGTGCGTGGTCATGCTCTTGTAAAAATCCACCGGCGTAAGTGCCATCACCACGGCAAGCATGTCGGAAAGATCGAACCCCAAATCATTCGCACCGGCTCGGGCTGCGTGTGTCGTGCGTACTTGGTTGGCCTCTACCAAGGCCTTGACCCTGGCCAGCTTGCAATGCGGAGTTCGCTTCTCCATAGACAAATATTAACCTAATAGGTTTATTTGGCAAGTAGGTTAAATTCCGTTTGTTGGCGTGTTGGCGAACCTAGACACGAACGAATCACCCGCGGCGTGACATCAGGCCTTTATTCATTGCCAATCCCCGCTCAGCAATCCTATTCCAGACGAATGATCTGATTCAGCCGCGCACACACTTCAGCGAACAGAGCATCCGTCAATATACGCAGGGGATGAGGCTTGGCGCCGCGCACACGCCAGTCGAATGACTTGGGCTGATGGCAAAGCACATAACTGGTCTTGCTCGACTTGCCACGTCCCGTGGCGTGGCCAACCCCTACCGCGAAAGGATTGTCAGCGTTGTATTCCGCCGTGGTCATGGGCAAGCCGATCACCAGCGAAGTTCTCGCGTTGAACGCTTGCGGCGACAACACCAGGAACGGGTGGATGTCCCGCATCTCCTGTCCCGCCTGCGGATTGCAATCGATCCAGATAATGTCTTGCCGGCCAGGCACCCAAGCGGCCCGTCTGACCGGTTTGCTGGCCATTACCACCGTTCAGCGCCAATCGGCCTCGTTGCCATCACCTCGCCCCCGTGCCGCTCCGGGTCAAATTGCGCCAGCCTCTGCTCCAGGCTCAACGCCACTTCAGTTTCCGGCCGAATGACAATGAGCCCCTCTTCCACTGAAACACGCACCCGCTGGTCCGCATGCAGATGTGCCGCGCGTGCCACGGCGGCAGGCAGCCGCACCCCAAGATTATTGCCCCATCGCTTGATATCCAAGAAAACCTCGGCCACGATTTGCTCCCGAACAGTTGATGTTTATACGCAGTTTAAACATCCGCACCCAACCGGTCAATATTGCCCAGCACGTCACGGCCGGGTAGAAATAATCGTGTCCCCATTTATTTTGCCCATTTATTGTTGTGGTTTAATTGCTTCAAACAATGGGGCATTGCCCCACGAAAGATCGTAACGAGGATCTGGACTCAATGGTATTGCCCTATCACCCTTTAAAAATACATGTTTTGGGTTCTTGATTCCACGCCACCCTGCTTCAACACGCCCGTCTTCAAATATCGATATACCAGTAACACTTCTTTCGACGCAGGATGCCGTACTTCCTCTCAAGAAACCCCTCGTATAATTGCAGGCCCTCTCATCAAGTTTAGCCTCATAGTCCTCGCAAAATATCCAGAGTCTTTCGCCCACCCGATACCTGACCTCCCACACACAATCCACGGTGATCTTTGGCATCTTTAAATCCGGATCATTTTCAGAATTTTCCACCCAATCCGGAGGCTGAAAATCACTCACCGCCCGATACTTTGGGTAAAGGCGCGGGTCAACACGATAGTCTTCCGGGTCACCATATTTCACCGATGTGTTTCTTGCTTGGAGATAATCGGAATGGCCGTAACAACCTATGGCGAGAAAAGGCAGGAGCATTGACAATGCGAACCAGCGCATTAGCATCTCCCAAGGTAGTGGCAATGGCCGTGCTGAGTAGGCTTGAGCGGAAACACTTTCGCATGCGGGTTAAATATTTTTCCAAGCCAACCTCCATTAACCAAGTCCCAAGTCCCAAGATTTACTTGCAGTGCACTCGATGCAATGTTTCCGAATGGCACGGAGTCAACCCACCCACCAGTAGAGAGCCCACGACGGTAAGCGTTTATCGCATCCAAAGTGCCGAGACTGTGGCCAGATACGGGCCTGCCGAAAAGACCGCTGTAGGCATAATCTCGAAACGAAGCTGTAGGCAATCCTTGATACCCGAGCACGATATCAACCGTATCAAACGGTAAACCCAAAACGCCGTGCCGATTGAGAATTCCTAAGAAACCGACACCTTTGGTTTCTGGAAATTCATGCCTGTCTTGAACTGATTTTCCAGCCCTGAACCGCGACCCTACGAATTCGTTGCCGAACACCGACACCCCCATAAATCCCGTGTTCAAATCCATCGACGACATGCCCCAACGATCCGCCAAACGAGCCTGCACGCGCGAGAACTGATGATTCATAGCTGCACCACCAATTGCTGCGCCAAGCTCACCATAATTTCCTGCCGAAATCATGTTGCCCAAAGATGAGAATTGATCCATGGGGTTCTGAAAATAGTTCATATTGGCACAACAAATGGGGTCACCCATTTATTCTGTTGGCTCAAACAGAGCCCCCCCTCCCCAGTCGAGATCATGAGAATCAGGAAATTGTGGAATGGCTCGGTCACCTCTCATTCTGACATATTTTTGGTTCTCGATTTTTTTCCACCCAGGCTCTACTTGGCCATTCTTGGAGATTGATATCTCAAAAACATGGGAACCATAGCATCTCTGAATTTGGCATTTTCTCTCATGATATTTCTCTGAAAATATCCATAGTTTATCTCCCACCCGATGCCGGACCTCCCAAACATAATCATTGGTGATTCGAGGCATTTTCAGATGTGACTCATTATGTGGGTTGAAAAACAAATCCGGTGGTTGAAAGTCTCTTACCGCTCGATACTTCGGGTAAAAATTTGGGTCAACGCGATAATCATCTGGGACGATCCATACTCGGCCATCTTTTCCCATAGCAGGATATTCAACGCATGAGCAAATCGTTGGCAACATAATTACCAACGCCGCCGCAAACCACCTCATGGGCACACCTGCAGGTAGGTGCAGACAAATGGGGTCAGACACGATTTCTCAAATAGCCTCGTCATCACTCCCTCCTCCAAGCATTCGTCGCCGCCCACTCTACACCTCACCCCCAAGACCCTCACCCTGCCCAAGCAATCCCCACCGCCTGATCACTTCATACTTCGCGCCAGCGGACTCGGTAACGGATTTCACCAGCACAAACTCGTTGATCGGCCAGCGCACCGGCGTGCACTCGGGCACTTCGCCGCCTGTCGTGTTGCGCAGCAGGGTGACATGCAGCACATGCGGGCGAGCGTCGACGGGAAACACGGCTAACTTAAGGGCGGCATTCAGGGCATTAACCAGTTCGAGATGCTGCGGCAGGGTCTCGCTCGCACCCAGCCAGCCGATGCGGTTGTGGCGCCAGAAGCCCGGCTGGTCCAGGACCAGTTCGAACGCCGCTGACTGGACGCTGTCGGCACAGGCGATCAAGTCATCCAGTTGTTCCGTCGGGGTGCTGCCGAGAAAGGCCAGGGTGATGTGCAGGGTGTCGGCGCGCATGCGGCGGCCGCCCCAGTGCTGGTGCAGCCACTTGCCGGTACGGTTGAGGGCGTCGCGGGTGGCGTCGTCCGGCCACAGGGCAAAAAACAGCCGCAGGCTGTCGGGCTGGGTCGATTCGGCTGCGCCGGTTTCAGTCACGCTCGATCAGGCACACCGCCTCTGCGGCAATGCCTTCGCCGCGGCCGGTGAAGCCGAGTTTTTCGGTGGTGGTGGCCTTGACGTTGACGCGGTCGATGGCGATACCGAGGTCGTCGGCAATGTGCGCCGTCATCCGTGCAATATGTGGCGCCATCTTGGGGGCCTGGGCAATGATGGTGGCGTCGACATTGCCAATGCGCCAGGTGCGTTCATGTAACTGCTCGACAACGCGGCGCAGCAGGATGCGGCTGTCGATGCCGGAAAACATCGCATCGGTATCGGGAAAGTGGCGGCCAATGTCGCCCAGCCCGGCGGCGCCGAGCAGCGCGTCGCAGATGGCGTGCAGCAGCACATCGGCGTCGGAATGCCCGGCCAACCCCAGTTCATGGGGGATATCAACGCCGCCGATGATGAGTTTGCGGTTCGTCGCGAAGGCGTGCACGTCGAAGCCGTGACCGATGCGCACCTCACTCATTCAGTTTCCCCTGAATCAGGCTCGCCAGCTCCATGTCCTGCGGATAGGTAACCTTGAGATTGCGGCTGTCGGATTCGACCAGCCTGGGCTGCAGGCCGAGTTGCTCGATGGCCGAAGCTTCGTCGGTCATGTCGCTACCGGCGGCACGCAGGGCCTCGACCAGCATACCGTGGCGGAACATTTGCGGGGTTTGCGCCTGCCACAGACCGGCACGCGGCACGGTGACCTCGCTGCGTACGCCAGATGCGGACCCGGCAGCGGC
>JAIOJU010000104.1 GCA_019911765.1 Thiobacillus sp. | reverse complement strand
CCACCCAACCGCGCACCCGTCGTAACGGGAAAGCCTTCATGAAAAACCAGGACATGCGACGCCGCATTGCCCATGCGGCGGCACGCCTCCTGGCGGAAGATGGCAGTCTCGATTACGGTAGTGCCAAGCGCAAGGCTGCGCGCCAATTAGGTGCGCCCGATAGCGGCAGTCTGCCGGACAACCAGCAGGTCGAAGAAGCGTTGCGCAGCTATCAGGCGCTTTACCAGGCAGACGAAACCCGCGCACAGCTGGCATTGCTGCGGCAAACGGCGATTGAATATATGGAGCAACTGGCAGACTTCGATCCGCATTTGACGGGAGCAGTCCTCAATGGCACAGCAGGACCCCATGCTGACATCAATCTTCAGCTTTTCACGGATGAACAGAAGGATGTCGAATTTCTGCTGATGCGTCTCGCTTCCCCCTACCAGGCAGGCGAACACCGCGTTCCCGATGCGGCAGGCCGGGCCTATCCGCGTTATATCATTGAGGACCCTCGTGCACCAGTCGATCTCGTCGTCTACCCAGCCACCGAGTTGCGCAACATGAAACGGCTACAGGCCGACGGCAGCCCGCGGCGCCTGCGTTTACCCCAGGTCCGGGCACTGGTTTGAGCCACCACATTGCAGTCCATGCTGGCATGGAAGATGCTGAATCACACCTCATGGTTCAATTGAGCGTACGTCCATGATCCGATTTTTTCGACATTACATTCCGTTAAATCTGCTGCTGTTGCTGTTTACCGAGGCGTTGATCCTCGGTGGCGCCATCTATGCCGGCGTCAACGCACGCTTTCTCGAAGGTGGCGCCATCCCCGGCAGCCTCCAGCCCATACTGCCCAAAGCGCTGACTTTCGCTGCTGTCATGATGGGGCTGATGACCGCCAGCGGCCTGTACGACATGGAATGGCAAGGCGGTTTGCGGGCATTGCTGCAGCGCCTCGGACTAAGCTTCGGGCTTGGCTTGGTTGCGATGAGCGTGCTGTTTTATTTCTTCCCGGCCTTGCTGGTCGGCCGGGGGGCCTTCCTGCTGTCGTTTGGCCTTGCATTGCTTGGGATATTGTTCAGCCGCACCTTGTTTGTCCGCTGGACGCGAGTCGGGGCATTCAAAACCCGTGCGCTGGTAGTCGGTACCGGTAGCCGCGCCGCCCACATTGAAGCGCTGCTGTCCAAGCGCAGCCATACCAGCAATACACAGGTGGTTGGCTATTTACCCATGGGAGGGAGCCATCATTTCGTCGATCATGCCCGGATTCTCGACACCCGGGAACCCCTGCCCGAGCTCATCAGACGCCTGCAGGTCAGCGAAATCATACTGGCCGTTCGCGACCGCAGAAGCGGCGGCATGCCGGTCCAGGACCTGCTCAAATGCAAGCTGCACGGCGTTCGCATTCTGGAGCTTTCCAGTTTTTTCGAACGCGAAAACGGCCATTTGCAACTCGACTCCATGAACGCCAGCTGGATGATCCTGGCCGAAGGCTTTCACCAGGGCATCATGCGCGACACCATCAAACGCCTGTTTGACCTGCTGGTCAGCGCCGCCATGCTGGTGATCACGCTGCCGATCATGGCGCTGACGGCGCTACTCATCAAGCTGGAAAGCCGGGGGCCGGTGTTGTACCGCCAGGAACGCGTCGGCCAGGGATGCCGCAGCTTCACCATCCTCAAATTTCGCAGCATGTGCGTGGATGCCGAAAAAGACGGCAAACCCCGCTGGGCACGACAAAACGACAGCAGGATCACGCTCACCGGGCGCTTCATCCGCCGCACCCGAATCGACGAACTGCCCCAGATTTTCAACGTCTTCTTCGGCGACATGAGCTTTGTCGGCCCCCGCCCCGAACGCCCCTATTTTGTGCAGGACTTGACCCAGAAGATCCCGTACTACGGCGTGCGCCATACCGTCAAACCCGGTATCACCGGCTGGGCGCAGGTGCGCTATCCATATGGCGCTACCGACGAAGATGCCATGCAGAAACTGCAGTACGATCTTTACTATGTCAAAAACCACAGTTTGTTTCTCGATCTCATGATCCTGTTCCAAACGGCTCAGGTCATATTGTGGGGAAAGGGCGTGCGCTGACCGCGCACATTTGACGCCCAGCATGCCCGACACCCTGCTCCTCCTGGCTGCTGTCGGATATGGCCTGGCCGCACTGGCCTATCTGGGCTTGTCGGGCCTGATCGTTGCCAGCTGGCGACGACGTCCGCAAGGACGACTGCTGGTCGTGGCCACCGGGCTGACAACTGTCTGGGCAACCCTGTCCGCACTCGCTGCAGGGCAACTGTTGCCACCCCGCCTGGAACTGGCGGCCGAAGTCGCACGTAATGGTGCATGGCTAGCCCTCCTGCTCTATATCCTGCGGCTACGCATGCCGACGGGTGCCACACTGCCCTCTCCCCTGCGCCTCATCACCGCGCTCAGCGGAATACTCGTCACCGGACTGCTGCTTGCCAGCATCTACCCGCTCATTGCACCGACCCAACCGGTGCTGGCCCGCTGGGTTGGCAATCTCGGACTGGTCATGATGACCGTACTCGGTCTGGTACTGGTCGAGCAGGTTTACCGCAGCACCCGTCCCGTAGACCGCTGGGCCATCAAGTTTCTATGCCTCGGGCTCGGCGGGCTGTTCGTGTATGACTTCTATCTCTACGCCAACGCCACATTGTTTACGGCAATGGATGCCCAGGTCTGGGCCGCACGAGGCTATGTCGCAGCAATGGTGATGCCGTTGATTGCCGTATCCGCAGCCCGTAATCCTGAATGGTCGGCCCCGGTGGGCCTGTCACGCAGCATGGCCTTCCACACCACCAGCCTGCTGGGTGCCGGCATCTATCTGATATTGATGGCCAGCGCAGGCTATTACCTGCGCCTGTTTGGCGGCGAGTGGGGGGATGTGGTGCAAAGCGTCTTCATCTTCGCCGCCGCAATGGTGCTGATATTGGTGATGTTTTCCGGCACCCTGCGGGCACGCCTGCGGGTATTTCTCTCCAAGCATTTCTTCAGCTACCGTTACGACTACCGCGAAGAATGGCTGAGCTTCACCCGCACCCTCACCGAAGGGCAGCCCGGCGAGCAATTATGCGAACGTGCAGTCGAGGCGCTGGCTGGCTTGCTTGAAAGCCCGGGCGGCGCGCTCTGGATGCGCGAAGGCAACACAAGCTACCAGCGTGCCAGCCACTGGAACTGGGCCGACATCCAGGGCGCCGAACCGGCCGATTCAGCATTCATCCAATGGCTATCCCACAAGGAATGGGTGGTGGACCTGGATGAAATGAAAACCCGCAACGACCTGTATGGCGACCTTGAAGCACCTGCGTGGATACAACAAGCCAACGACGCCTGGCTGGTGGTCCCGCTCATGTTGCATGATGAATTACTGGGCTTTGTGGTGCTGAAGCATTCCCTGGGCAACGTCAGTTTCAACTGGGAAGTCAGCGACCTGCTCAAGGTGGCGGCGCGGCAGGCGGCGGCACACCTGGCACAGATGCGCGCGTCCAACCAGCTCATCGTGGCACGTCAGTTTGAATCATTCAATCGCACCACGACCTTCGTCATCCACGATCTGAAAAATCTCATCGCCCAGCTTTCCCTGCTGCTCGCCAATGCCGAGAAACACAAACACAACCCCGAGTTTCAGGCCGATATGCTTGAAACGGTCGAAAATGCGGTCACACGCATGAACAAGGTGCTGGCACAATTGCGGCGCAGCAACGACGAGACACGCACCCAGTCGCTGGCATTGTCGGATATCCTGAACGAAGTCGTGGCCAGCAAACGGGCATTCAAACTAAGGCCCACGCTGGAATTACCCCCTCCGCATTTGTATGTGCGCGCAGAACGCGAACGACTGACCCGCGCCATCGGCCACTTGCTGCAAAATGCACTGGAAGCAACGCCCCCAACAGGCCACGTCACCCTGCGCGCATTCGAGGAGTCCGGGCAGGCCATCATTGAAATCAGCGACAGCGGCATGGGAATGGACGACGACTTTATTCGCACCCGGCTATTCCAGCCGTTTGATTCAACCAAAGGCGCAGGCATGGGAATCGGGGCTTACGAATGCCGTGAGACATTGCGTGCCCTGGGTGGCACAATCGAAGTGAAAAGTACCGTTGGCAAGGGCACCCTCTTCCGCCTGAGCCTGCCGGTAAACAATAATGCACCTATTGGAGGGGACGCCGCATGAGCGACGCCAAACAAAAAATACTGCTGGTGGAAGACGACCCAGGACTGCAAAAGCAGCTGAAGTGGAGCCTGAGCGATTATGAGCTTCTGATCGCGGCCGATCAGGACAGTGCCATCACGCATCTGCGCCGCCATGAGCCACCGGTGGTCCTGCTTGATCTGGGTTTGCCGCCCGATCCCGATGGCGCCACCGAAGGCCTGGCCACCCTGCAACAGATATTGTCGCTTGCCCCTGCGACCAAGGTCATCGTCGTCACCGGCAACCTCGACCGCGCCAATGCGGTACAGGCCATTCATCTCGGTGCCTATGATTTTTTCCAGAAACCCTTTGATCCGGATGTGCTGGCCCTGATGATTGCGCGTGCGCTGCACGTGCATGCGCTTGAACTGGAAAATCGCATGCTGGCCGCCAAACAGCGTGATTCCTCGCTAAAGGGCCTGATCACCAGCAGCGAGCCCATGCTCAAGATCTGCCGCACGGTAGAAAAAGTGGCGCCAGCGAATGTCACCGTTTTGCTGCTGGGCGAATCCGGTACCGGTAAAGAAGTGCTGGCGCGCGGGGTCCATGAATTGTCGCCACGTGCAGACAGGAAATTTGTTGCCATCAACTGCGCAGCCATCCCTGACACGCTGCTGGAATCCGAACTGTTTGGTTATGAAAAAGGCGCATTCACCGGCGCGGCCAAACAAACCATTGGCCGCATCGAATACGCCAACGAAGGCACCCTGTTTCTGGACGAGATCGGCGACCTGCCGATGCCGCTGCAAGCCAAGCTGCTGCGCTTTTTGCAGGAACGCGTCATCGAGCGCCTGGGCGGGCGCGGCGAAATTCCGGTTGATGTGCGCGTCGTCTGCGCAACCCACCGGGATCTCGCCACCATGATCCGTGAAGGCAGTTTCCGCGAGGACCTGTATTACCGGCTGTCCGAAATCTCGATCGTGATCCCGCCCTTGCGTGAGCGGCCTGGCGATGCGGTATTGCTGGCCCAGGCATTTCTTGAACGCAATGCCAGCGAAATGGGACGCAGCATACGGGGCTTCACCGCCGATGCCATCGGCGCACTGGAATCCCATGCCTGGCCCGGCAACGTGCGTGAAATGGAAAACCTGATCAAGCGCGCCACCATCATGGCTGAAGGCAATCAAATCACCGCGGCGGATCTTGGCCTCCAGCCCGGCCACATTGAACCTCAGCCAATCAACCTGCGGCAGGCACGGGAAAATGCCGAACGCCAGGCTGTCACCCGCGCACTGGCACAAACCGACGGCAGCATCGCGCAGGCCGCCGAGTTGCTTGGCATCACCCGTCCGACTCTATATGACCTGATGGCAAAAATCGGGATCAAATAAACCGTTGCTTTTTTTCACTGCCTGCACAAACCCACTGGAGTTCACATGCCTTCCTCCGCCCTCCCGCTCCAACGACTTCTGGCCCTGCTACTGGGCACCTGCTTGTTAACTGCTTGTGGAGGAGAAGATAGCGCAACGCTGGTAACGGATGCCAGGGCCAAGCTGGCCGCAGGTGACTACAAGGCGGCGATGATCCAGCTCAAGAACGCCGTGGCTGAAGATGACAAGAATGCCGACGCGCGCTTTGAGCTAGGGAAGCTCTACTTCGCCCAGCTCGATCTGGCCAGTGCCGAAAAAGAATTTCGTCGTGCCCGCGAAGCGGGGCTACCTGCAAGCACCGTCAATCCCATGATCGCTCGCGCCCTGCTTGGGCAACGTGAATACCAGCGCGTACTGGATGAACTGCCGGCCCCGACGGACAACACGCCTGACTCCGTCACGCTGCAAGCCCTGCGTGCCGCAGCCGCACTGGGCCTGGGACAAACCGAAGAAGCGCGCAAAACTCTGCAACATGCATCGCAATCTGCATCCGACAATATTGACGTCCATCTGGCGCTGGCCCAATTAGCTTTGGCTGACCGAGATGCCGCACAAGCCATGCAGCATCTCGAACAGGCCTTGAAAATCGACCCCGGACATATCGAGAGTCTGTCGCTAAAAGGCGATTTGCTTCGCGTTACGGGAAAATCCGATGAGGCAACCCTGATCTATCGCGAAATCACCAGGATCGATCCCAGGCAGATCAATGCCCGGCTTGCATTGGCCAATATCAACATTGCCGGCAACAAACTGGACGATGCGCGTATGGAAGTCGATGCCGCGTTGAAAGTCATGCCAAACAACCTTCAAGCCCGCTATACCCAGGCATTGATCAGTTTCCAGGAAAAGAAAACCGAACACGCACGTGATCAACTGGCGACCGTCTTGAAATCCGCCCCGGAATTTCTCCCCGCACTGATGCTGGGCGGCTCCATCGAATACATGCTCGGCAATCTGCAAATGGCCGAGACCTACCTGAACAAAGTCGCCAAGGTGGCGCCAAACAACCTGAATGCCTTGCGCCTGCTCGCTGCCACCCAGCTTCGTTTGGGTCGATCGGACGATGCTGCACGCACACTCGCGCCCGCACTTAGAGCAACCAATCAGGATGCAGGCGTGCTGCTCGTCGCAGGAGAAATCGCACTAGCCGGAAAAGATTATTCCAAAGCCGCTGAATTTTTCGAGCAGGCCGCCAAATTGAATCCGGACAGCGCGGCCATCCGTACCGAGCTCGGTTTTTCCCGACTCGCCCAGGGCGACAGTCGCGCCATGGATGATCTGAAAACGGCCTCCGGAATGGATGGGGCCAGCAACCGGGCCGACACCTTCATCATTCTCAAGCAGTTGGAAAGCAAGCAATACGATGCAGCCCTGGCCAGCATCGCTGCACTGGAAAAGAAGCAGCCCGCCAACCCCCTAACCTGGAACTACCGGGCGGCGGCTTATCTGGGTAAACAGGACATCCAGCGCGCACGTGACAGCTTCAGCCAGGCACTCAAGCTTGATCCTGCCTTCTTCCCGGCTGCAGCCAATCTGGCGCAACTCGATCTGAAAGCCAATCAGCCTGCTGCGGCACGTCAGCGCTTTGAGGGCATTCTCAAGGCCGACCCCAAACATCTCAACGCCATGCTGGCAATGGCTGACCTGAGCCTGCGCAACAAGGATGAAAAAGCCCATGTAAGCTGGCTGGAAAAAGCAGCCACCACGCATCCCCAAGCCATACAGCCACGTGCTGCGCTGGCGCGCTATTTGCTGGCCAAGGGCGACAAGAACAAGGCACTCGCAGCGGCAAGAGAAGCTGTCAACGTCCAGCCAGACAATCCCGTTGCCCTCGATTTGCTGGGTGCCACCCAGCTGGCGCTGGGAGACACGCCCAACGCACTCGGCACCTACCGCAAACTGGTTGAGCGCCAGCCTGGTCAGGCAGCTTCGTTGACCAAGCTCGCAACGGCACAGATCGTGAGCAAAGACTGGACAGGTGCCCGCCAAAGTCTGCAGAGCGCACTTCGCATTCAGCCGGATTTTCTGGAAGCCCAAATGATGCTTGGCGGCGTGGAAATACAAAGCTCACGCTTTGACGACGCCCAAAAGCTTGCCAGGCAAATACAGTCGCAACAACCTGACAATCCAGCGGGTTTCATTCTCGAGGGCGACACCGCGTTCACGCGCAAGGACTTCCCCGCCGCCCTGGCTGCATTTGAACGTGCCAGCAAACTCGAGCCCACCAGTGCCGTACTGGTCCGCCAGTTGCATGTTTTCAATGCGCTCCAGCGTTCCGAGGAAGGTGAAAAACGTCTGGCCACCTGGCTGGCCGCCCACCCGCAGGACGCAGGCACCCGCGCCACGCTTGCCGAAAACCAGATCAAACACAAGCGCTACAAAGCCGCAGCCGAACAGTATTTGATTTTGAACGCGAGCCACCCAAACAATCTGCTTGTTCTCAATAATCTTGCATGGGCGCTTCATGAAGCCCGGGACAAGCGCGCACTCGGATTTGCCGAGCAGGCACTTAAACTCAAGCCAGACAGTGCCGCCGCACTGGACACGCTGGGCTGGATTCTGGTCCAGCAAAACCAGATTGCACGCGGGATCACATTGCTGCAGCAGGCTTTAACCAAAGCACCCGACATGGCGGAAATCCAGTTTCACCTGGCTTCGGCTTTCTTTCTGTCTGGCGACCGCACGCGTGCCCAGCGAGAGCTTGAAAGACTCCTGTCCAGCGGAATTGCTTTCCCGCAAGAACACGAGGCCAAGGCCTTGCTCAAACAACTCCAGGAGAAAAAGGGCTAGGGAGCCGCAGCGTAGAATACGCTTTGGCAATTGTCGGCATCAGGGGCTCTGGTCAAGGCTGACCACCAAATCCATGCCCCCGCCTTTTGCTGAACCAGCCTGATTTTTGTACTGTCGCAGGGCTATCCTGCCCATGTTTTGATGATCCGCGTCGAACACAACAGTCGTTTCTTGCCCCGTTTAAGTGGAGTACGCCCCATGAATCAACGTCCGTCAGCTATCGCCTTTGTTCTTCTTCTGGCTGTTGTGTCGGTTTTGCCTGCGTGTGACGGCACCTCGAACCTCACCGAGCAGGAACACATCCAGCGTGCCAAGGACTTTGAAGATGGCGGCAAGCTTAACGGCAGCATCGTGGAGCTGAAAAATGCCATTCAGAAAAATCCGAACAGCCCCCAGGCCAGGCTACTGCTCGGGCAGGTTTATCTAAAAGTCGGCATGGGCGCCGAGGCTGAAAAGGAACTCAGCAAGGCTGAAAAACTCGGGGTCAACCGTGAAACCATCAAGCCCCATCTTGGCGAAGCCTTGTTGCTCATGGGCGAATACAAACGCATTCTCGATGAAATTTACCCTGGTGTGCAGACCAGCAACGCCAACAAGTCCCGCATATTGCAGCTGCGCGCCGACGCACTTTTCAGACAGGGAAAAGTGGAGGAGGCTTGTGGCACCTTCCAGCAATCTTTTGACACCGACACAGGCAATCCACCTACCTACTGGGGATTATCGAAGTGTGCGATCGCAGGGCGCGATATGGCGAAAGCCAGAAAATGGCTGAATGCAGCACTTCAGATCAAGGAACAACAAGCCAGAACATGGGTTTTCATCGGTGACTGGGAGCAAATCAACAAGGATTTCCCACGTGCGATGGAAGCCTATGCCAACGCACTCAAACTCGAACCCAACAACCTGGAGGCGCTGCACAACCGGGCCACCTTGAGCATGTCGCAAGGCCAGCTGGATAATGCAAGCAAGGATGTCGAGCGCATCCGTCAACTCGCACCGAAATCCCTGGCTGCCACGTATCTTCAGGCCATGCTCAGTTTTCAGCATAAGAAATATCCCGAGGCACGCGACGCCTTGCATGATGTTTTCAAGATGACAACCAACCACATGCCCAGTGTTTTGCTCGCGGGCACAACCGACTATGCCTTGGGCTCTTACCAGCAGGCAGAAACGCATCTCAACCGTTTTTTGGCGCGTTTTCCAGGCCAGGTTTTCGCCCGCAGAATGCTGGCGGCAACACAAATCAAGCTCAGCAAGCCCGGGCATGCCCTGGAAACGCTTGCCCCCCTGATAGCACCTGATTCCAGGGATGCGCAGTCATTAGCCTTGGCCAGCGACGCCTATCGCGCACAAAATGAGCATGCAAAGGCCGCGGAATTACTGCAAAGAGCCGCGATCATCGATCCCAAGAATGCTTCCATACAGACCCAGCTCGGCATTACTTACCTGACCACAGGCGACACCTCGCTAGCCATCACCGAACTGGAGGCAGCGGCAGCGCTCGATACGGACCAATTCAAGGCTGAGAGCCTGCTTGCCCAGACCTACCTTAATCGCAGGGAATACGACAAAGCGCTGACCGCTATTGCCGCCATGGAGAAAAAACTTCCGGACAGTGCTGTTGCCCACTCGATGCGGGGGAGTGCATACCTCGGGAAGAACGATCCTGCTAATGCCCGCAAGAGTTTTGAACGTGCGCTGGAAGTTGATCCTCTCTTTTTCCAGGCAGCTGCCAGCCTCGCCCAGCTGGATGTGCTTGATAAAAACCAGGAAGCCGCCCGCAAGCGTTTTGAACGTATTCTGGAAAAAGAAAAAAACCATCTGCAAGCCATGATGGCGCTGGCAGGACTGGCGGCATCGCAGAATCAGCATGACAAGTATGTCGAGTGGCTGGAGAAGGCGGTCAAGGGGCACCCCAATGCCATCCCCCCCTATACCGCCCTGACTCGTTACTATCTGGCCAAAAGGGATTCCCGCAAAGCCCTCGCCATGGCGAATGAAGCCGTCAACACCAATCCGGATAACCATGAAGCCCTCAAATTACTCGGCGATACCCAGACCACGCTTGGCGACAAGGCCGGTGCAATTTCCACCTTCATCCGGCTGGCGCAAAAAGCGGATCAGTCCCCCGATGCGTTCCTTCAGCTTGCTCTGGCTCAAATTGCCGACAAGAAGCTGAAAGACGCGCGTTCCAGTTTGCAGAAGGCCCTGCAACGCCAGCCCAACCATATTCCGAGTCAGGAAACGCTGATTCGCCTGGAAATGACCGAAAACAAGCCTGATGCTGCACTGCACATTGCGCGTCAAATACAGGCCCAGCAACCCAGATCCTCATTGGGATATGACCGGGAAGGCGATCTTCAGCTTGCCATCGGCCAGGTACCGCTCGCGATCAAGGCTTATCAACAAGCGCTGGATAAAGGGGCCGGCTCGCCAGGGTTCGTCAAATTATTCCGCGCCCAGGTTATCGATAATGCCAGGTTGGCCGAGCAACGCCTGAACGATTGGCTGGCACAGCACCCTCATGACAGCGCCGTACGCGCTTATGCGGCAGAGTACTACATGCAGAATGGCCGCAATAAAGAGGCTATTGCGCACTACCAGGAAGTCAATCGCCAGGTGCCCAACCGGGCCATTCTCCTGAACAATCTCGCGAATCTGTATCAGCGTGAAAATGATGGGCGTGCCCTCGGGACCGCCGAACAAGCCTTTAAACTTGCGCCTGACAACCCTGCTGTGCAGGATACGCTGGGCTGGATACTGGTGGAACGAGGTCAGGCACAGCGCGGGCTGGAATTGTTGAACAAAGCCGTGTCCAAAGCACCAAAAAGCGCCTCGATGCGCTATCACCAGGCAGTTGCCCTGGCGCGGACAGGAAACAAATCCGGAGCACGCAAAGTGCTTGAAAAATTACTTTCTGATACACAGAAATTCCCTGATGCGGACGCTGCCAAGGCACTCCTCAAGTCACTTTAAGCTACTTCCCTGGCAAATGAGGTGGCCTGCTCGGCGCCACGTTTCGCTAATGTGCGGCGTGCCGATACCAGACCGCAACGATCTGGTGCCATGGTCAATGTGCCGTAAACAGGCTGGCGTATGACAGCCTCCTTCATGCATCAGGCAACAAGATGGGATACACAGCCGCTCAACGTCTGGACAGCGCAATATGCCGACGGCCTCACCGTTACGCTTGCAGGCAGGCAAACCCATTACGTTGTAAAGGGAACAGGCAAGCCCGTCATCCTGATTCACGGCTCCTTTTTTGACGGCACGCTGTGGTGCCACAATGTGGATGCCCTGGCGGAATCCAGCCGTGTATATGTACTCGACCTTTGGGGGTTTGGTTACAGCGCACCCATCGCCCAACCCAGCTATGAACAATATGCGGAACAGCTTGCCGAGTTCATGCATGTCATGGGCCTCGAAAGAGCCACGCTCATCGGCCACTCACTCGGGGGCGGTGTGGCGGTCCTGTTTAGCGTCAAATTCCCTGAACGGGTGGAAAAGCTGGTCCTGGTGGATTGCGCCGGGCTGACAAACCCTGATCCCTTCACCGCACGGCTGTTCAAGCTGCATGGAGTGGGGGAGATATTGATGAATCTCCCGGGAGATGCCCTGCGCAAAAAAATGCTCAAGGACTTCTTTCTATACAAACCCAAGGCCCTGTCCCCCCCATTATTTAGGAAATTGACCTGGTTCCAGAAGATACACGGCACCACCGCTACAGCCCTGACATTGATGCGGCTTGGTTTTGCAGACAAACTGGAAGAGACATTTCAGCGACTCGCCAGACTCAACCTGCCTATCATGATCATCTGGGGAGCGAAGGACCGGGCTATTCCCCTGGTTGTGGGGCAACGCATCCACCAGT
>JAIOJU010000103.1 GCA_019911765.1 Thiobacillus sp. | reverse complement strand
ATCCGGTTGCAGGAACTGCTTGGCAGACAGGTTGATACTCATGTACAAATCCGGCCGTTCCGGGAATCTCTGACGCCATTCCTGAAGCTGGCGGCAGGCCTCCTTCAGCACCCATTGACCGATATCGTTGATCAGCCCGGTTTCCTCCGCCAGTGGGATGAACTCAAGGGGCGAGACCAGGCCGCGCTCAGGATGCTCCCAGCGCACCAGAGCTTCGAATCCAAGCACCTCGCCTGTGCTTGCTTCGACGATGGGCTGATAATGCACGCGCATTTCCGCACGTTCCACCGCCCGGCGCAGTTCCGATTCCAGTGTCAGCTGTGCCACGGCGTGCAGGTGCATGCCTTCGTCAAACAAAACCGACTGTCCCGTACCCTTGGATTTTGCGCGGTACATCGCCGTATCAGCGTTACGCAGCAGGTCGGGCCCATGATGGTCGTCAGGTGCAGCGATCGCAATGCCGATACTTGTGGAAACAAAGATCTCGCGTCCTTCAAGCATGATCGGCGGTTGCAACGCTGTGTGCAGCCGCTCGGATACGCGCAGCGCATCAGCGGGCTCCACCACGTCTTCAAGCAGAATCGTGAATTCGTCGCCACCCATGCGGGCAACGGTATCCTCGGGCCGCATGCAGGCACGAATGCGCTCGCTCACCTCAAGCAACAATTGATCACCCAGGGTGTGACCCAGGCTGTCATTGATCGTCTTGAAACGGTCGATGTCCATGTAGAGCACAGCGCAGCGCATCGCGGGATGACGCTCACTGAAGCTCAGGCATTGTTCCAGGCGGTCCATGAACAAGGTCCGGTTCGGCATGCTGGTCAGGTCATCGTGATAGGCGTGATAGCGCAACTGCTGCTCGACCTGGTGCCGCTGGATCATGCCGCTCAGGGCATGTGCGGCAGCCGTGATGAACTGCACCTCTTCGGGAGTCTGTTGATGGTGTGCATCCAGATAAATGTTCAGCACACCCAGCAACGCCCCATCGAACAGGATGGGCGCGCAATAGTGCCCATGCTCGGCCATGCCGGGGAAATGAACTTCGTGCCGCTCGTCGAGGCAATCGACAAACAGCAATTCGCGGGTTTCCGCCGCCCGCCCACACAGGCAATGCCCCATCTTGATCGTGGCGCAGGTCTGCTCGATGTACGCCGACAACCCATGCATGGCGGCCATGCGCAGGTTTCCGGATGTGGCATCGGTCAGGAAGATGCTGCCGGAGCCTTTCAATGCCAGCCAGGGTGTCGAAAGAATCAGTTCCAGAGAAAATTGCAAACGCCGTTCGAAAGGGTCCGGGCGCATGGCGGTTTCCAGCAATTCCGCCAGAATCCGTTGCGTGTGATAGTCCCGGTTGATCTTGTCGACCGCGGCCTTGCGTTCGCTGATGTCGCGCACATAGGCACTGAAACAGGGCACCCCGGCGGCAGTGATGCGTGAAATGGAGATCTCGATGGGAAACTCGTGGCCATCACGGTGCAGGCCGACCAGTTCGACGCGACGGCCGATCAATACGGTCTCGCCATTCTCCAGACTGCGCTTCAGACCCTCCGCATGCTGGTCATGGAAGCGTTCCGGAATGATGGTTTCCGAAAGCGAACGTCCCAGTGCCTCATCACGCGGCCAGCCAAATATCTGCTCGGCCTGGGCATTCCAGTCGATGATCTCGTTGTTGGCATTGATCGCGATGATGCCATCAAGCGAGGCACCGAGGATTGCCCGCGTGCGGTCCTCGTGCTCCTCCAGTGCTTGATGAATGGCTTGATGCTCATCGATGCGCCGCCGCAACTGGCGGGCACTCACCCCAATTCCGGTGATGCCGAACAACCAGAGCACGCCATGTCCGAACGCCAGCCCGCTGATACGCCGGTCAGCCGCCGCATTGAGCGGCGCGAGCGGCACCGACACACTGACGCCACCGGCCAGGTCACCTTTCTGATAGCCCTGCTGGACATGGCAAGCCAGGCACTTCTGCCCCATATTCATGGGCCGGATCAGGCGCAGATAGGGTTTTCCCTCAATTTCTGCGATTCCCGTGACTTCCTTGGCGCCCTGGCTGAACTGCACCAGTGCCCGGGCCTCCCAGTCATCGGGGTAATTGATGGGGTTGATTGGATTGATACCGCTCAGGTGACCACGTGTGCCATCGTTCTTGTTGGCCAGATCATTAAACTGGCGCACCATCAGCGCCGGATTGATCAGCGTCAACAGGCGTCCCGACGGTGTGCGCACATCGCGCTCGGGCATATTGGCCACATAGGGGTCGGGAGGCGTCTCCGGAGTGACGGGTACATAGACGCCACCATGCCTGGTAGCCCAGTTGCGGAAAGCGAGATCCTTGAAGAAATTGGCACGCAACTCGATTTGGGCCTGTTCGAGTACCAGTTCGCGCACCTGCGCGATATTCCAGACCAGGGATACGGCGACCACCCCCGTCCAGAAAACCGCCAGCGCGATCGCCCACGACGAAACCGGCACACTGGAGGTATGCGCCACGGTGTGACTGCCGTTTTCCACTACCCGTCCACCCATCGACAAACGTCCGAATCTCTGGTTGATTCATACCATTACGACAGTAACACTGCTGGCTTTAATGTTTTAACTGCATGAAGGGCAGAACCGGCAACCGTCATGGCACAGCACGCAACAGGGATTCAACCAGTTCCCGGATCATCCCCTCCTCGTTGGCCACCATCCGCAGTATGGGTCGGGAACCATCTGCCTGGATCATGTCCCGGTTGTCCCGGTTGGCTTCGGCATCAAGTGAAAAACCCAGAAATCCAAGCGGCTCGCATATGCGGTCGCGGATCTGCGGCGCGTGCTCGCCGATCCCGCCGCTGAACACCAGCGCATCGATGCCGCCCGCCTTGGCGGCAAACCCGCCGATGGCGGCGCGCACCTGACGGCAGAAATACGCCACCGCAAAACCGGCCGCCTCGCTGGTACTCGCCAGCAGTGCCGCCATGTCGCTGCTTTCCCCGCCGGACAGCGCGAGCAGCCCCATCTGGTGATAAACCAGATCGCTCAACGACACATGGTCATACTGTCTCGCCAGTTCGAGCATGACGCCGGGATCGAGGTCGCCGCTGCGCGTGCCCATGGGAATGCCGCCTGCCGGCGTGTAGCCCATGCTGGTATCGACCGAGCGCAGGTTTTCCAGCAGGCACAGGCTGGCGCCGGACCCCAGATGCGCGACCACGATGCGGCCGCGTGCGCCCTCTCCCAGCAGCAACGGCAACCGGGAAGCGATATGCGCATAGTTGAGGCCATGAAAGCCATAGCGACGCATGCCCAATGCCTGCGGGATCGGCAGGCGGCTCGCCCATTCCGGCAAGGTGTGATGGAACGCGGTGTCGAAACACGCCACCTGCGGCACATCAAAACGCGCCCGGCACCGTTCCACCCCGAGCAGGTTGCCCGGCAGGTGCAGCGGCGCCAATGGAATCAGACCGCGCAGCCGCTCGAGCTCGGCCTCATCCAGCACGCGCGCCGCTTCGCTTGTCTCGCCGCCGTGAACAAAGCGATGACCGACTGCTTCCGGTGCTTCATCGCCCAGGTCCTTCAGCAGCGCGTCAAATGCTTCTGTCTGGTCGGCCTGCGTGTAGTGCCAGTCACGGCGCGCGCCATCGACTCGAAACAGGCTGGCCTTGAGGCTGGAGGAGCCGCTGTTGATCGTGAGAATGGTTCGGCTCACTGCGGCCATTTCCAGTTGCGGATCTCGGGCATGTCCTCACCGTGCTGGTGGATGTATTGCGTGTGTTCGCTGAGCTTGTCGCGCATGCGTTGCTTGATATGGGCGGCCTGGGCCTGCAATTTCGGCACACGGGTGGCCACATCCATCACCAGATGAAAGCGGTCGAGGGTATTGAGCACCACCATGTCGAACGGCGTGGTGGTGGTGCCCTCCTCCTTGTAGCCCCGCACATGCAGGTTGCCGTGATTGGTGCGGCGGTAGGTGAGCCGGTGTATCAGCCAGGGATAGCCGTGATAGGCAAAGATGATCGGCTTGTCGGTGGTGAACAGGCTGTCGAATTCCTTGCCCGGCAAGCCATGCGGGTGTTCCTCGCTGGGTTGCAGCGTCATCAGGTCGACCACGTTGATAAAGCGAATTTTAAGATCAGGCGTGAGCTGGTGCAGGATATCGATCGCCGCCAGCATTTCCAGCGTCGGCACGTCACCCGCCGCAGCCAGCACCACGTCCGGCTCGCCATCCTGATCGTTGCAGGCCCACTCCCACATGCCGATACCGGCGCTGGCGTGGTTGATCGCGGCATTCATATCGAGCCATTGCTGCTGGGGCTGCTTGCCGGCGACGATGACATTGACCAGGTCGCGGCTCCTCAGGCACTGGTCGGCAACATAGAGCAGGGTATTGGCATCCGGCGGCAGATAGACGCGGATGATGTCGGCCTTCTTGTTCATCACGTGATCGATGAAGCCGGGATCCTGATGCGAGAAGCCGTTGTGGTCCTGACGCCAGACATGCGAAGTGAGCAGAATGTTGAGCGAGGCGATGGGCCGCCGCCAGGGAATCTCGCCGCACACCTTGAGCCACTTGGCATGCTGGTTGAACATCGAATCGACGATGTGGATGAAGGCTTCGTAACAGGAGAACAGTCCGTGGCGTCCGGTCAGCAGATAGCCTTCGAGCCAGCCCTGGCAGGCATGCTCGGAAAGGATTTCCATCACCCGGCCATCCGGCGCGAGATGGTCGTCATCGTCCAGGCGCTCGGCCATCCAGGCGCGGTCGGTGACCTCGAATAGCGCACCGAGCCGGTTGGAACTGGTTTCGTCCGGGCCGAAGACGCGAAAGTTGTCGGTGTTGTTGCGCATCACGTCGCGCAGGAAGTTTCCCATCGTCCGGGTCGATTCTCCCGTCACACCGCCGGGTGCGGGCACGTCCAGCCTGTAGCTGCGGAAGTCCGGCAGCCGCAGGTCACGCAACAGCTTGCCGCCGTTGGCATGCAGGTTCGCCCCCATGCGCCGTTCGCCATGCGGGGCAAGATCGGCCAGTTCCGGCTTGAGCCGGCCATCGGACTCGAACAGGGTTTCCGGCCGATAGCTGCGCATCCATTGTTCAAGCAACTGCACGTGCTCCGGCTTGCTCATGTCGCTGAATGGCACCTGGTGCGAGCGCCAATAGCCTTCGGTTTTCTTGCCGTCCACTTCTTTTGGGCCGGTCCAGCCCTTGGGTGAACGCAGCACGATCATCGGCCAGAGCGGGCGGCCGGTGTCGCTGCCATCCCGCGCCTTGCGCTGGATGTCGTGTATATCGGCGATTGCCCAGTCGACCGTGGCCGCCATCAGTTGGTGCATGGCCTCGGGTTCATCGCCTTCCACGAAATAAGGCCGGTATCCATACCCCACGAACAGGCTTTCCAGTTCGGCGCGAGGGATACGGGCCAGCACGGTCGGGTTGGCGATCTTGTAGCCGTTGAGATGCAGGATCGGCAATACCGCGCCATCGCGACGCGGATCGAGAAACTTGTTGGAATGCCAGGAGGTCGCCAGCGGGCCGGTTTCCGCCTCGCCGTCACCGACCACACAGCACGCGATGAGGTCGGGGTTGTCGAAAACCGCGCCATAGGCATGCAGCAGCGCATAGCCCAGTTCGCCACCCTCGTGTATGGAACCGGGCGTCTCCGGCGCGACATGGCTGGGTATCCCGCCGGGAAAGGAGAACTGCCGGAACAGCCGCCGCATCCCCTCCTCGTCCTGCGAGATATCGGGATAGACCTCGCTGTAGATGCCTTCGAGATAGGTGTTGGCCACCAGACCCGGCCCGCCATGACCGGGGCCGGTAACATAGATCATGCTGAGATCAAGCCGCTTGATCACCCGGTTCATGTGCACGTAAATGAAGTTCAGGCCGGGCGTGGTGCCCCAGTGTCCCAGCAGGCGCGGCTTGATATGCGCCCGTGTCAGCGGCTGCTTGAGCAGGGGGTTGTCCAGCAGGTAGATCTGTCCAACCGAAAGGTAATTGGCCGCGCGCCAATAGGCGTCCATCCGGTCGAGTTCATCTGGCTTCAGTACGGCAACGGGCAAACTCATGCTGTGTCCTCGTTATCAGTGCATCACGTCTGATAATAGAACACCCGTTTCAACGCCTTGGCTTGCTAGCCGGCCACGGCCCTTCTCACGTGTCCCAGCGCGCCGCCGCCGTGTCGTCGCTGCTGCGGGCATCGACCCAGCGTTCGCCCTCCGGCGTTTCTTCCTTTTTCCAGAACGGGGCGCGGGTTTTCAGCGCGTCCATGATGAACTCGCAGGCGGCGAAGGCTTCGCCGCGATGACTGCTGGCCACCGCCACCAGCACAATGGGGTCGCCCGGCAGCAGCCGGCCCACCCGGTGGATCACCGTCACGTCGAGCAGCGCCCAGCGCGTGTTGGCTTCGTCAACCAGCGCGGCAAGCGCCTTCTCTGTCATGCCGGGATAGTGTTCCAGTGTCATCGCCTGCACGCCGCTGCCTTCGTTCATGTCGCGTGCCAGGCCGACAAAACTGGCGATGGCGCCGATGTCGGTGCGGCCCTGGCGCATCGCATCCACTTCGGCGCCGAGGTCGAATGCCCCGGTCTGGACCAGGATTTTCATTAAACCCGGCTTCCTCGAACCCGTCGCCATTGTATCAGCCCCCGGTCACCGGCGGGAAAATCGCGACTTCGGCGTTGTCCGGCAACACCGTATCGAGCGTGACGACATCCTGATTGACCGCCACCCGGAACGCACGGCCTGCCGCCAGTTCTTCCGCCCAGATGCCACCGCGTGCCCGCAACTGCTCGACCAGATCGGCTGCGGTGGTACCGGCCAGTTCCAGGTGTTCGTCTGCCATGCCGAAACGTTCACGCAGGCGGGCGAAATACAGCATGTGTGCTTTCATTTCAGCAACTCCGAAAAAGGAATGAAACGCACCTGGTCGCCCGGCTGCACCGTCTCGCCGATCCCGATATCCGCCAGGCCATCGGCCCAGGCACATGAGGTCAACACGCCCGAACTCTGGTTGGGAAACAGGCCCAGCTTGCCATTCGGTTGCAGACGGGCGCGCAGGAATTCACGGCGGGTACCCGGCCGGGGCCAGGCAAAATCCGCCTGCACGGCAAACGCGCGATACAGCACATCGGCCACGCCCATGCGCTTGAGCAGGAACGGCCGCACGAACAGGCAGAAGGTGACGAAGGCCGACACCGGATTGCCGGGCAGGCCGATAAAGTCGGCTTTGTCGACCTGCCCGTAGACCACCGGCTTGCCGGGCTTCATCGCCACTTTCCACATCTCGATCCGGCCCAGTTTTTCCACCGCCGACTTCACGTAGTCCGCCTCGCCCACCGACACCCCGCCGCTGGTGATGACGACATCGGCAATACTGGCTGCGCCGGCCAGTGCGGTTTCGGTCGCTTCCAGCGTGTCGGGCACGATGCCGAGATCAACCAGTTCACAGCCCAGGTCGTGGATCAAGCCGGCCAGCGTGTAGCGATTGGAGTTGTAGATCTGGCCGGGCGCCAGGAGGGTTCCCGGCGCAACCAGCTCGTCGCCGGTGAAAAAGCACGCCACCTTGAGGCGCTTGAACACCGGCAACTCGGCCAGGCCGACTGATGCAGCCAGCCCCATTTCAGCCGCGGTAAAGCGCGTGCCCGCGGCGAGGATTTGTGCCCCTGCCTTGATGTCTTCCCCGGCACGGCGAATGTTTTCGCCCGGTCGCGGCACTTTGTTGATCCACACCGCTTCGCCCTCGGCCATGCAGTCTTCCTGCATCAGTACCGCGTCGGCACCCGCTGGCACCGGCGCCCCGGTGAAAATACGCGCCGCCGTTCCGGCAGCAAGCGGCTGGCCTACAGCGCCCGCCAGAATACGCTGCGACACCGGCAGCCTGACGCCCACGCAGGGTACGTCAGCCAACCGCACGGCATAGCCATCCATCGCGCTGTTGTCGAGCGGCGGCACCGTAATCGAGGAAATTTGCGGCGCGGCGAGCACGCGCCCGTGTGCCGCAGTCAGGGCAACGGTTTCGGTTCCGGTTGCGCCGCGCGCGCGGCCAAGCAGGTTTTCAAGCAGTTGGGTAGCTGAGAGCATGGTTCAGAATAAAGTCAGTAATGAGTGGAATGGCATCAAGGTCGATGCGGGGGAAATCATTGGGAGCCGGGATATCGGACGCCACCGCCAGAATATGCGCGTCGTCCGGAAACAGCCAGGGCTTGCCGGTTGCGGCGCGATGCACTTCCAGTTTCGGGATGGGTTCGCGCTTGTAGCCTTCAATCAGCACCAGATCACACGGCGGCAGAGAGGCCAGCAGTTCATCCAGCGCCGGCGGGCTGTCGCGATGCTCGGTCAGCACCGCCGTGCGGTGATCCGACGCCAGCAGCACCGCCGCCGCGCCTGCCGCGCGCGCACGCCAGCTGTCCTTGCCGGGACGGTCGATGTCGAAATCGTGGTGGGTATGCTTGATCACCCCCACCTTGAGCCCGTGCGCGGCCAGTTGCGGCAGTACCCGCTCGATCAGCGTGGTTTTACCGCTGCCGCTAAAGCCTGCGATGCCGAATATTTTCATGTTTGCTTGATCAGACCGGCTAGCTAGGATGGAATTATTAGGTTATATTTTTCCATATATAACCCGTGCTTGCCAACCACTCTTCACATCATGACCTCGCCCGTGCTCATCGATCAATTCAACCGCCGCATCGATTACGTGCGATTGTCCGTCACCGATCGGTGCGACCTGCGCTGCAGCTATTGCATCCCGGAAGGTTTCAAGGGCTTCGAAGAACCCGAGCACTGGCTCACTTTTGAGGAAATCGAACGCCTGATCGGGGCGTTCGCCCGCCTCGGCGTGAGCCGCGTCCGCATGACCGGCGGCGAGCCCCTGCTGCGGCGCGACATCGTCGGCCTGTCCCGGCGCATCGCCGCCCTGCCCGGCGTCGACGACCTGTCGCTGTCGACCAACGCCACCCAGCTCGACAAGCACGCCCAGGCCCTGAAGGATGCCGGGGTCACCCGGCTCAACGTCAGCCTTGATTCCTTGCAGCAGGCGCGGGTCGAGAAAATCAACGGCCGCGACGTGCTCGCCAGGGTGATGAACGGCCTGACCGTCGCGCAGTCCGTCGGCTTTGCACCGATCAAGCTCAACATGGTGGCCTTGCGCGGCACCAACGACGACGAAATCGACGAAATGGTCGCGTTCTGCATGGAACACGGCTTTGTGCTGCGCCTGATCGAGGCCATGCCGATGGGCAGCACCGGCCGCAATGTCGAATACATGGATTTGCAGCCGGTCAAGGAACGGCTGCGCGCGCAGTTCAACCTCATCGACACCACCTATGCCGGTGCAGGCCCGGCACGCTATCTCGGATCACAAGACGGCCGTTTCAACGTCGGCTTCATCACCCCGGTATCACAGCACTTCTGCCAGACCTGCAACCGCATCCGCATCGCCGTCGACGGCACCGCCTACATGTGCCTGGGGCATGACGAGAAATTCGAGTTCCGCCCCATGCTGCGCGGCGGCTGCAGCGACGCCGACCTGGAAGCCGCGATCATCGAGGCCATCAACCTCAAGCCCGAGCGTCACGAGTTCAACGAAGCCCCGCACAAGATCCTGCGCTTCATGTCGATGACGGGCGGCTAGGCGCGCTTGTCCAGCCGTTGGCGCTGAACACTGGCAGCAGGTGGTATCCGAAGAATCGCAGAGAAACGCGTGGATGACCGTCTGCCACCCTCAAATTCACGTTAAAAGAGGCTGGTGCAAGGTGTGCTGTCGCAGAAATTCCTCGAATTCCGCCAGCGGCGCGGGACGACTGAACAAAAAACCCTGGTAGGCCCTCTTCAGGCGGGTCGGATCGGCGCCGGCATCGGCCAGCACCTGTTTGACCTCGGTGACGAAATCCGGTTGACAGAACTCCCGTGAACTGACATTGACCGCCAGACGCAGATGGCGCGTGGCGGCCTCGCCCGACCAGGCCTTGATCTGGGCACAGGCGGTCTCCAGCACCCAACGGCCGATGGACAGGATCAGGTCAGTTTCTTCCGCCAGCGGGATGAATATATCCGGCACCACCAGGCCGTGTTGCGGATGCCGCCAGTGCAATAGTGCCTCCACGCCGATGATTTGGTTCTCGTGGTTCATCTGCGCTTTGCCATGCCCGGAAACCGTCTGCTATACATAAAGGCGAGAAGGTCAGGATGGTCCATGCCAGCCTTGGCAATAATCCGTCAGACAGGATGAAACCATGATCCAGAATCCCATCGATATTTCCAGTCGTGTCAGTCCGAATCTATCTGCCCTGCTCAGAAGCAGGGTCGAAAATCGCGATTGTGAGCAGCCTGTCACGCTCAGCGCGGTGCGCCGCTTTCTCGCTGATTTGCTGCCCGCCGATTTCAATGAAACCGAACGCCTGCACCACTTCGATATCAGTGAATCGCTCCTCGATGAACTGAATGCCCTGATCGAAGAATTCGGGGATGACGCGCTCGCGGTCGATTTTGTTCAGGTCAGCGCCAGCGAGGCGCTCTCGCGCGCCATTGAGTCGGTGGTCGACGATGACAACCGCGAGACGCCGCCGACGCTTGGGGCAATCAGGGATGCCTTGCTTGCAGGCCTGGGTGTCCGGCTGGTGGGGAATGGCGTTCTGGAAGACGACGAGGACGATACGCTACTGGCCGAGACAGACGCGCTGATCGGGCATTTTGGCGCCGATGCGCCCGCTGAAGACTTTCTGCGATACGAGTAGCCCATTCGATTCCATTGGCCCGCATGAAGGATGATTCACCATGACAACAAGTCGACGCTCAAGGCGTGTTCTGGCCATGTTTCTGGTGGTATTGGGCGGTGTGCTGATGATTCTGGCGCCCGAAGTGTGGGCCGGGCTGGCGGTGCTCGCACTGGGAGTTGTCGTTGAACTGGCTGGCATTGCGCTGGAACGTAAGCGCTAGGAGGCAATCCCGTTCAGCCAGTTGCATCCCGGCCATTTCACTTCTGAAGGAGCACACAATGAAAACCCAATTTACAGGCTTCCATCCGGTTCGGCGTGATCGTCTGATTCAGGACGCGCGACATGACCCCTATCAGGCCAAACACAAGCCGTCGGAGCCCACCGTTTGCCCGCAATGTGGTGCTGTCTTCCACGAAGGACGCTGGCAATGGATGGAGAAGCCTGCCCAGGCAAACGAGGAAAAATGTCCGGCCTGTCGCCGCATTCATGATGAATTTCCGGCCGGATTTGTGACCGTTGGGGGGCCCTTCTTCAAGGAACACAGCGAAGAACTGCTGCACCAGATCAGGAACGAAGAAGCGCGTGCCAAGGCAGAGCATCCCCTGAAGCGGATCATGAAGATCGAGGATCAGGACAATGGCATCCTGATCACCACCACCGACATCCATCTTGCCCGTGGCATCGGGGAGGCGCTGCATCATGCCCACCAGGGCGAACTGGCGTTTCACTACAACGAGCAGGAGAACCTGCTGCGCGTGGTGTGGGAGCGCTAAGCCCCACGCGCAATCGTATAGCTGCCGCTGAAGCCTACGGGGGCCGTATGATCGAGACATTGCGCCAAACCATGAAAGCATGTGCATGATCTGCCGACTTTTTCCCGCCTACGAAGTCACCGAAGGTGCCGGGGTGACCGTACACCGCAGCATCGGCACGCCGGCGCTGCGCAACCTGGACCCGTTCCTGCTGCTCGATCACTTCGGCAGCGACAACCCGGACGACTACATCGCCGGCTTTCCGGATCATCCGCATCGCGGCTTCATCACCTTCACCTACATGCTCGACGGTCACATGCAGCACCGCGACAGCATGGGCAACCAGGGCGACCTCAAGCCCGGCGGCGTGCAATGGATGAAGGCGGCCAGCGGCGTGATCCATTCCGAAATGCCGCGCCAGGCCAATGGACTGATGCGCGGCTTCCAGTTGTGGATCAACCTGCCGGCCAGCGAAAAGATGTCCGACCCGGCCTATCAGGAGTTTTCGGCCGCCGCGATTCCGGAGGTGGCGCTGGAGGCCGGCCGGGTGCGCGTGCTGGCAGGCGAATTCAACGGCGTCCGCGGTGTGATCGAGGATCCGGCCACCGATGTGCTCTACCTCGACGTGGCCTTGCCCGCCCACGCTAGCTTTTCGCTGCCGCTGGATGCATCGCGCCATGCGTTCGTCTACGTATTCGAAGGCAGCGCCCAACTGGAAAAGGATGAACTGGCCCGGCACACCCTGGCGGTGCTGGAAGCGGGCGACACGGTGGAGATCCGCGCCGGCGCGGAAGGCGCGCGCTTCATCCTGGTGGCCGGCCGCCCCCTCGGCGAACCGGTGGTGCAGCACGGTCCGTTCGTGATGAACACGCGCGAGGAAATCGAGCAGGCGATAGCCGATTACCGCGACGGTAAGCTGGTGCAGACCCGGGCAACGATGCACGGGTCCTGAACAGCCTGCCATGCGCTATGGTGAAGATCATGAGAAAGGGATCATCATGAAGCCACAACTGCTCGACGCCATCCAGCAACGCTACGCCTGTCGCGAGTTCAGCGCCGACCGGCCCGTGTCGGCAGACGAATTGGCGGCTGTGCTGGAGGCCGGGCGGCTCGCCCCCTCTGCCTTCGGGCTGGAACCCTGGCGCTTCATCAGCGTGACCGATGCGGCAGGAAAAACCGCCCTCGCCCGCGCCTGCTTCGACCAGCCTGCCGCCGCCACCGCTGCCGCCTTCATCGCCATCGTGGCGCTGGTGGATGCGCTTGATCCGGACTCGGCCTACGTACACGCACGCTTTGAAGCCGAGGCGCGCGGCGGCGACACCGCGCCGATCTACGAGGCCTATCGCGCCTACTACCATCCGGACACGATCACCCCCTGGGCGCAGGGCCAGTGCAACTTTGCGGCGGCGCATATGCTGCTGCAGGCGACGCATCTGGGGCTCGCCAGTTGCCCGCTTGGCGGGTTCGATTCCGGGCTGCTGACACAAGCCCTGGACATTCCACCCGGCGAAACACCCGCTTTGCTGATTGCCTTCGGGCACTGTGCCTACGAAGCACCCGCACGGATACGCAAGCCGCTGAATTAAGGAGACGCTGATTTATTCCACTTTTGTCATTCCGGCGAAAGCCGGAATCCAGTGAAATCAACCAGCTGGACACCGGCTTTCGCCGGTGAGACGAATAAATCAGCGTCTCCCTAAACCCTGGTCCCAAGCGGGTCGTCCTTTACGCGCCAGGCCTTAAAATCCCCCCATGTCCAAACTTGAATCCCTGCACTTCGACAACGGCTTTGCCCGTCTGCCCGAGTCCTATTATTCGCGTGTCTGCCCCACGCCGGTCCCCGACCCCTATCTGGTCTGCCACAGCCCGGAGGCGCTCAGCCTGCTCGACCTGGACGAGCGTGAAATCACCCGTCCCGAGATGATCACCACGCTGGCGGGCAACCAGCTGCTGCCGGGCATGGACGCCATCGCCGCACTCTATGCCGGCCACCAGTTTGGCCATTTCGTGCCGCAGCTGGGCGATGGCCGGGCGATCCTGCTCGGCGAAGTGAAGAACGCCGCCGGCGAAGGCTGGGAAATCCAGCTCAAGGGCGCCGGCCGCACGCCCTACTCGCGTGGCGGCGACGGCCGCGCCGTGCTGCGCTCCAGCATCCGCGAGTTCCTGTGTTCAGAGGCCATGCACGCGCTCGGCATCCCCACCACGCGCGCACTTGCCATCATCGGCAGCGACCACCCGGTCTACCGTGAGGACGAGGAAACCGCCGCGCTGGTGACCCGGCTGGCGCCG
>JAIOJU010000102.1 GCA_019911765.1 Thiobacillus sp. | reverse complement strand
CGATGCGCCCGGGCTTGCCGTAGGCATCCGTTTCCCATGGCTGGATGTAGCCTGGAATATTCAGGTTCGACACTGAAAATCCGCCCAGACCGGCCTTGGGCTTGGAACCGGTTCCAGTTGCGCCTTCATCGCGGATTTCGCCGCCGCTGCCGGTGGCCGCGCCGGGAAACGGCGAAATCGCCGTTGGGTGGTTATGGGTTTCCACCTTCATCAGCACATGGGTGAGCTCGCTGCTGTAGGCATAACTGCCGTCTGCACGCGGGTAGAAGCGGTCGATCTGTGCCCCTTCGATAACCGAGGAATTGTCCGAATACGCCACCACCGTGCCTTCGGGATGGGCCGCGTGGGTGTCGCGGATCATGCCGAACAGCGACTTGTCCTGCGCCGCGCCATCGATCACCCAGGAGGCGTTGAAAATCTTGTGGCGGCAATGCTCGGAATTGGCCTGGGCGAACATCATCAGTTCGACGTCAGTCGGATTGCGGCCCATGCGCGTGAAATTGTCGACCAGGTAATCGAGTTCATCGTCCGACAGTGCCAGGCCGAGGCTGCGGTTGGCCACTGCCAGCTCGGCGCGGCCGCCTGCCAGCACATCGACCGAGGTCAATTCACGCGGCGGCACATGCTGGAACAGCGCCTCTGCACCCGCCAGCGAGTCCATCACGGTTTCAGTCATGCGGTCATGCAGCAATGGCAACACCACCGACAAAGCCTGTCCCGACAGCGCTGCGCCCTGCGGATCGCAGACACGGTACGCCACCCCGCGCTCGATCCGACGCAACACAGAAATACCGCTGTTCCTGAGAATGTCCGTCGCCTTGGATGACCACGGCGAAATCGTGCCCGGACGCGGCGTGACGACAAGCTGCACCTCGTTTGCAACAGGGTGGTCAGCCGGCGAGCCATAAGCCAGCGTCCTGGCGAGTTGCTGTTCGGCTGCAGCATCCAGCTCGCCCTCCAGTTCCAGGAAATGCCAGTAGCGCGCAGTCAATTCACCCAGGGAAATCCCGAGACGGGCGGCTTCCTGGCGAATTTTGTCGATACGGAAAGAGGACAGTGCAGCACTGCCGGGGAGCGATACGATGGAAGACATGTGCGTCTTTGCAAACGGGCAAAGACGCTATTTTAGCCGATCAGGGCTTCCCGCCGCGCTAGCTTGTCGGGTTGGCTTGTTGACGCAACCGAGCCTGTTTCCGCCAGGCCTCAAGACAGTCCAGGCCGCAGAAATGATGGACATAGTCCTGGGCATCTGCCTGTTTTACTGAATCGGCCGGTATTTCCTTCAGGCAGACCTCGCAACTCACGACCGTGCAGCCCTCCTCGTCGGAACACTGTGCCACGGGCGCGCCAGCGTGTGTGTGATTACGGGTATCCATACGGCACCCCTATAAACATCCGGACCCCCTTAGGATAGCTCACCCAATAGGGCTTGCAAGCCGCCACCCCAAGTCAGTCGCAACAAAACCGCGCCAGAGATAAGATGCTCGTAGCGCCCCAACGATCGATGATCCTGACCTCATGTTGACCACCCCGTTTTCACTCGTCTCTCCGCCGCTATTCATGGCCGCCGACTTCAAGGCCATCGAGCAGCAATGGGCGAAGGCGCACCCCCACGATCCTTTGATGGAAAAAGCCGGCGCGGCGGCGGCTGAACTGGCTGGCACCCTGGCCAGCGAATCGGGCGAACCCGTCCTGATCCTGGCAGGACCGGGGAACAATGGTGGCGACGCACTGGTCGCCGCACGCCACCTTTCGACACAGGGATTTCGCATCACCGTTGTGAGCCGTGCCGACCCTGCCCGCTTGCCTGCAGATGCCGCACACGCCCGGGCAGACTGGCTACAAAGCGGTGGGGCCATCCTGGCCGATATCCCCTCGTCGCAGCGATACAGCCTGGTGATCGACGGCCTGTTCGGAGTGGGCCTGACACGCGATATCACTGGCGATGACGCGCGCTGGATTGCACAGGCCAATGGCCTGGCCTGCCCCAGGCTGGCGCTCGATGTGCCAAGCGGCCTCGACAGCGACAAGGGCCGGATTCGAGGTTGTGCGCTGCGCGCCGACCACACGCTGACCTTTCTTGGACTCAAGCCCGGCCTGCTCACCGGGGAAGGCCCCGACCATGCCGGTGAATTGCATCTCGATACATTGAGTGTCACGCCGATGGCCAGCCCCATAGCAGCCGGTATCGCCCTGACGCAACTGGAAAACCGTCATCACCTGCCACCACGGGCACACAACAGTCACAAGGGCACGTACGGTCATGTCGGCATAATCGGAGGCAGTCACGGCATGGTGGGCGCCTGCCTGATCGCCGGGCGCGCGGCCTTGCAACAGGGCGCGGGCAGTGTCACCCTGGGCACGCTGGATGATCGCATCGTGGTCGATTATGCTGAACCGCGACTGATGTTTGCCGTGCCGGAGCGTCTGTTGAGCACGCCCCCCAGCG
>JAIOJU010000101.1 GCA_019911765.1 Thiobacillus sp. | reverse complement strand
AATTCATCAAGGTCGACCGGCCACTCGACGAAGATGAAAATGAGCACGCGGAGAAAGCCGCCAACGACCTCGACATCCTCAGCATTGCCGACGACGACCAGACCGCGGCCAGCCGGGTGCGCTTCGATCTGGACCTGCCGGCCGAAGCGGATGACGACCTGAAACTGGCCGATGGCATCCTGCTGCCGGAATGGAATTACCGCAAACTGCAGTTGCAGCCTGCGCATTGCCGCCTGCAGATGATGCTGGCCCGCGACGCGGTGCCATGCGCGCTGCCACAGGACTTGCGCGCGCCGGCCAGGCGTCTGCGCAAGCAGTTCCAGACACTCACACCGCAGCGTACCCGCCTGCACGCCCAGGTCTCCGGCAACGACCTCGATATCGATGCCTGCGTGCGCTTTGCGACCGACAAGGCGGGAGGCGCATACACCAGCGAGCCCGGACTGTATATCGACAGCCGCCAGCAACAGCGCGACCTGTCCTGCCTGCTGCTGGCCGATCTATCGCTTTCGACCGATGCCTGGGTCAACAATTCGGCGCGTGTGATCGAGGTCATCCGCGACAGCCTGCTGCTGTTTGGCGAAGCGCTGGCAGCCACGGGCGATCATTTTGCGCTATATGGTTTCTCGTCGGTGCGCCGCGACAACATACGCTTTCATCTGCTCAAGGGTTTCGACGAGCGCTACGATGACCGGATTCGCGGCCGCCTGGCTGCTTTGAAACCCGGCTACTACACGCGCATGGGCGCTGCGATCCGCCACGCGACGGCGATCCTCACGACGCGTAAAACAGCGCGTCGCCTGTTGCTGATCCTGACTGACGGCAAACCGAACGACCTGGACAAGTACGAAGGCCGTTACGGGATCGAAGACACCCGCATGGCCATCATCGAGGCACGTCGCCAGGGGCTCACGCCCTTTTGCGTGACCATCGACGAGAAAGCCGGAGATTACCTGCCGCACCTGTTCGGCGCGACAGGGTATGTGGTGGTGCATGATGCGGCGATGCTGCCCCGGGTGCTGCCTGGCCTGTATGCAAGACTGACCGAAAACATCTGATTATTCTTTCCAAGGAGCAAACATGAAAATTGAAATTCTCAATATCGCCAATCCCATCAGCGCAGAAGCGGCTCAACAGGCCAGCGCAGCGCTGAAGACATTATCCGGCGTGCAGGACGTATCGTTTTTCGATGCCCCTGCGAGCCTCCATGCCCGACTCGATGGCGATGCACCGACCCGGGCGGAACTGGTGGCGGTACTCGCCAGGGCGGGCGTACAAGTCAAAGAGGAAAAGCCCGCCCATGGCGGCGGTTGCTGCGGCGGTTGCGGCAGCTAACTGTCAGTTGCAAGATTGTTTCCAGGAAGCGCGGGGGGAGCCACCTGTTCCAGGAAAAGATTACGGTGAAAAAAGGGGCGAAAGTCCCTTTTTTCATGCCCGCCCCAACACCTGCCCCCATTCACCAGGGTAAGGCGCAGCCATTGCGCACCCCATTTACATCCACTGTGGGCATGCCATGAGGCCCTCTTGAGCGCGCCTGCGCTGGTACCGTCCTGGTCTCAATTATTTCATTGACCCACCCCACGGACTATGTAAAGATTTCTACATGAATGTAGAAATCACTACATGGATATTAATCGTCATGACGCTGCCCACGCAGAACGCCACGGCACGCATGCGTATCTGGCGCAGCTTGAAAGGCCTGGGGTGCGCAGCGCTGCGGGACGGTGCCTGGCTGCTGCCGGAAACGCCCACGACGCGGCAGGCGCTTGAAGCGCTGGCTAATGAAACGCACACCGAAGGCGGAGCGGCCTGGCTGCTCAGAGTGGATGCAGACGAATCGCAGTCGGCGGCCTTCCGGGGCATGTTCGATCGCACGGAGGAATACGCCGGACTGCTGGCTGACCTGTCCCACTTCGATCCCCTCGCCGAAAAAACCGCCATCGCCCATAAAACGCTGAAAACCCTGCGGCGACGTTACGAAATTCTGGCAGAACAGGATTATTTTTCCGGCGCCAGCAAGCTCGAAGCAGAAGCGCGACTGCTGGCTGCGGAAGCCGCGCTACAAGCGCGCCTCTCGCCCAATGAGCCCCATTCCAAAAGCGGCGAGCCCGAGCACCTCACCCTGGCCGATTTCCAGAAACGAACCTGGGCCACCCGGCAGGACATGTGGGTGGACCGGCTGGCCTCCGCCTGGTTGATCCGCCGCTTCATCGACCGCCGGGCACGCTTTGTCTGGCTCAAGCACCCCAAGGATTGCCCGATGGATGCGCTGGGCTTCGACTTCGATGGCGCGCGCTTCACCCACGTCGGCCATCGCGTCACCTTCGAAACCCTGCTGGCGAGCTTCGGACTGGAAGGTGACACCGCTCTGATACGGATCGGCGCCATCGTCCATACACTGGATGTGGGCGGTGAGGCGCCCGAGGCAGCAGGCTTCGAAATACTGCTGAAAGGCCTGAAAGCACGCATCCAGGATGACGGCGTCCTGCTCAAGCAGGGCGGACAGATGCTGGACGATTTATACGCAGTTTTTTCCAACCTCTAACATTCCGAGGATGTCATCTTGACCACCCCGACCGAACGTCCCGCCCATCCCGGTTTCTGGGAGGCATTCAAGTACTGGCTGCTGCTCGGCTTCATCAGCTTCGGCGGCCCGGCCGGGCAGATTTCCATCATGCACCAGGAACTGGTGGAAAAGCGGCGCTGGATTTCCGAGCGCCGCTTCCTGCATGCGCTCAACTACTGCATGGTGCTGCCCGGCCCCGAGGCGCAGCAGCTCGCCATCTATATCGGCTGGATGCTGCATCGCACCTGGGGCGGCATCGTCGCCGGCACGCTGTTCGTGCTGCCGTCGCTGTTCATCCTAGCCGCGCTCACCTACGTCTATCTCGCTTTCGGCGACATCACCTTCGTGCAGGGCGTGTTCAACGGCATCAAGCCGGCGGTGGTGGCCATCGTGGTATTCGCCGCCTGGCGCATCGGTTCGCGCGCACTGAAGAACAATCTGCTGTGGGCGATGGCGGCCGCATCCTTCATCGCGATCTTTGCCCTGAACATCCCGTTCCCCTACATCGTGCTGGGGGCAGGCGTGCTGGGCTTCATCGGCGGCAAGATCTGGCCGGACAAGTTCAAGGTCGGCGGCGGCCACGGCGCCAGCAACAAGTCGTTTGGCCCGGCCCTGATCGACGACGACACGCCACCCCCCGCCCATACCCGGTTTCGGCCCGGCCGGCTGGTGATCCTGACCGCATTGTTCGTCGCGCTGTGGGGTGC
>JAIOJU010000100.1 GCA_019911765.1 Thiobacillus sp. | reverse complement strand
GTATCGAGTCCTTGCCATGCCGCCAAAAAATCAGAACGCCCCGCTCGATGATGACGATATCGCCTCCCTGGCCGACCTCATCGATGACGCCGCTTCCCGCACTGAAGAACCGCTATCGCTCGAAGGTCTGGATGGATTCATCACCGCCCTGCAATGTGCGCCGTATCCGATTGCCGAAGCCGATTATTTACCCGTGCTGTTCGGGCAAGCCGATCCAGCCGCGCTGTTTGCCGATGCCGCCGGATACAGCCGCTTTCAGGCGTTGCTGGCACGCCGCTGGAAAGAGATTGCGCGCGCACTGGCCGCCCCGATCGACAGCCTGACCGATCCCCACGCGCTGTCCCCACTCATCATGGACTGGGAAGGCATGCTCGACGACATGCCCAGACAGGAAGCCGCCGCGCTCAGGGCCGAAGGCGTGCCGCCTTATGCCAGCATCTGGGCAGCCGGATTCCTGCAGGTGGTGGAGCACTGGGAAGACGACTGGGCGTTGCCGCCAGACAGCAAGGACGAAGCCTTTGTCGATGAATTGCTCGATCCGCTCTATGTACTGATGACGCCGCCCGAAGAGTGGACCGATGAGGAGCGCCAGACCAGCCGCGAAGATTACGTTGCACTGGCAATCTGGAGCTGTTACGAGTTGCGCGAATTCTGGCGCGACCGCGGGCAGGCGCCCCGCCGTTAAAATTCTGCAACCTGAACCTTGTAAGCTGCTCCCGACATGAATCTCGTCCTGTTTGATCTCGATAACACCCTCCTGGCTGGCGACTCCGACTACGAATGGGGCCAGTTCCTCATCGCCAAGGGCGTAGTCGACGGCCCCCATTACGAAGCCAGAAACAAGGCCTTCTACGAGGATTACAAGGCCGGCCGGCTCGACATCTACGCCTTCCTCGCGTTTGCCCTGCATCCGCTGGCCACCCACTCGCGCGCGCAACTCGACGCCTGGCATGCCGAATACATGGACACACGGATCCGGCCGATGATCACCCAGGCTGCGCGCGAGCTGGTGAAACGCCACCTCGGCGAAGCCGACCTGGTCGCCATCATCACTGCCACCAACAGCTTCGTCACCGGCCCGATCGCGAAGGAATTCGGCGTTCCCCACCTGATCGCCACCGATCCCGAGGAAGTCGACGGCCGTTTCACCGGCGAAGTGGCCGGCACCCCCTGCTTCCGCGAAGGCAAGGTCATCCGCCTCGAACACTTCCTCAAGGACCACGGCACACGGCTCGATGGCCTCGGCAGCAGCTGGTTCTACAGCGATTCGCACAACGACCTGCCGCTGCTGGAACTCGTCCAGCACCCCGTCGCCGTCGACCCCGATCCCGCGCTCAAAGCTCGCGCCCTGGAAAAAGGCTGGCCGGTGATATCGCTGCGTGATTCATAATGGCGGCTATTGCTCTGGATTGATTGTTCATGTCTATCTCAAACACCCTCGCCGAAAGCGTCGCCCACCAGCGTGACGCCCTCGCCAACCTGCTGCGCGAACCGCTGGCACTGGCCGCACAGGCCTGCAGCCGGGCATGGCCCAGCCGCGCCGGACTCAACGCCGCACTGATGCATGCGCTCACCACCCTGCCCGCCTGCAAATACATGTATGCGCTCGACACCCGTGCAATTCAGCTCTCCGACAACATCAGCCACGAGGGACTGGTCGACACCGACTATGGCCGTGAACGCGCTGATCGGCCCTATATGCGCGAAGCGGTGCCGAACCAGGGTTTCCTGCTGTCGCAGGCCTATATCAGCCTGCGCGCCAAACGGCCCTCGCTGACCGCCATCCAGATCGTGCGCGATGATGACGGGCAGGTGCTCGGCTTCGTCGGCGCCGACTTCGACCTGCGCGACCTGCCCATCACCGGCAAGCTGTACGACGAGCCGACCTACTGGCGACAGATCAAGGGCGACCCGGCGATTCGCGGCGCGGTATTCCACCAGACCCGCTGCGACAGCCAGCTGGATCTGCATCTGGACACCGTTCTGGGGGTGATGACCGAATTGATGGAAGACCACGGCATTTATCACGGCAAACTGCACTTCTCCAGCAGCCGGGCGACCATCTGGCAAATCGACGATCCCTACCGCTATCGCCTGCTCGACATCGATGCGCTGACCGACCCGGATACCTGCCTGATCTACCCGAACCGGCCCTATCCTGCCGATGCACAGACCCCCAAGGACAAGATTCGACCCGTGCTCGACGGCCTGCGTGCATTGCGCTTCATGGACGAGACCTTCTACCTGCGCGCCGGTTCGCTCAACATCTTCAACGGCATGGTCGGCCTCACCTTCTCGTGCGACGGTTCGCACTACCTGCCGTGGGACGAGTTCCTGAGCAAGGGCTACGATTTCTGGGCACCGGACAATCTGGCGAACCAACAGTGTCCTACCTGACGCTGCACCCTCTGCAAGCCGCTTTACCAATACCAATCGGGTTGGCACATAACCCGTAACCTGCAACAGAATATAGCGGCTGAATTGCAGCTGGCCACTTGCCACGCAATGGCACTTGCAGCAAACTCGGCAATATAAAAATCAACCGGCGCGGAGAACGAAATCAACATGCGAACCGGAAGCTGCGCATGAACTGGAAAGACCTACCACAGGATGAACGTCCGTCGCTGGCACATCTGGCATATGAGGCGAGCAGTTGCTGGATACGGGTGAAGAAGGCGCGGCTGGGATACCAGATTGAATCTGCACGCCTGCGTGTAGATGGCCACTTCGTTCATTGCCTGAAAGGTCGTCGTGACGAGTAAGGCAGATGTCGTGGGATTGCCTTATCGACACTGGATTTCGAGGGCGAACCTATCGTGACCGAGCCTGAGATTTTATTACCTGCGCTGCTTAACGGCATCGGCCCCGCCAAGTCCTTCGGCTGCGGCTTGCTGCTGGTCCGCCGTATCTGAAACCTTGCCGCTGGACGGGCAAGCAGCTACACTGCATTGCATATGTAATGCAAAGGACAAACCATGAAAAACGCCACGCTCCCTCCCCTTCGCGTTGACAGCGCCACCCGCGCAGCTGCCGAGTCGGTATTGCGCGAAGGCGAGACGTTATCGGGTTTTGTATTGGAGGCGGTGCGCTTGAATATCGAGCGCCGCGAAACGCAACGCGAATTTATTGCACGCGGTTTGCTGGCGCGCGACGAGGCGCGGGCGTCCGGCGAGTATGTCAGCGCCGACGATATGCTGGCAAGACTGGATGCTTCGCTGGATCGGGCACGTAAAAAACAAACTGCTCGCGCCCGGTGAATTACCAGCTTCGCCTTGCGCCGCGTGCTGCCGATGATTTGCTGCGGCTGTTCGAGTTCCTGGCCGAACACGATTTGAATGCTGCCGAACGTATGCGCCCTGCTATCGAGAAGGCGTTCGAGTTTTTGCAGGCGTTCCCCTTCGCCTGTCGCAAGGCAGCGCCGGAATATCCATTTCTACGCGAAATGGTGATCGAATTCGGCCAGGCGGGTTATGTGGCGCTGTTTGAAATTGAAGACAGCCGCATGGTCACGATACTTGCGGTGCGCCATCAGCGCGAGGGAGACTTTTATTGATGGCGAGTTGCAGTTGATTTTTCTTTAAGTCCGATAGGTGCCTGGGTTAAATTGCTGATGCCACACTGTTGATTAGGAGCGAATCATGGAATGGAGAGACCGTATCGTTTCCGACCCGGAAATTCTGGTGGGCAAACCAGTCATCAAGGGGACGCGCATTTCTGTCGAGCTGATTATCGGCTGGCTGGCGAACGGCTGGACGTTTGAGCAGTTGCTGGAATCTTACCCGCACATTACGCGCGAAGACATCTTGGCGGCATTGGCCTTTGCGGCTGAGATGATGCAGGAAGAGCAGTACATTGCCCGTCACAAGGCCGTCGCGTGACCCCACTATTGCTTGTTAACGAAAATTTTCCAGCACCCGCGCTCAAACGCCTGCGGGCAACCGGTTTCGATGTTGTCGCCGTGACCGAGGATATGCCCGGCGCGACAGACCGGGTGGTGCTTGAATGTGCCCGCGAGCTTGGGCGTTGGTAGATTACCTTCGACCGCGACTATGGCGAACTGGTGTTTCTGCACGAACTGCCGCCTCCACCTGCGATTGTTTTCATCCGGCAAGAGCCTATCCCGCCCGATGCCCCTGCTGAATGGCTGGCCAGCCTGTTGTCAGACCCAGCGTTGCAATCGGGCTATTTCATTACCCTGGGCAGCAAGACCATTCGGCGGCGAGCCTTACCCACGGTGGCCTGATGACCATCTGCTTCCACCCCTATAGTCAACATTACCGGAAACGATGACGTGTTCCCCGCTCACGCGGGGATGAACCGGGACAACAAGACGGGAGGGATGGCCCCTCCCGTCTTGTTGAGCCGCCTCCCGGTGGCCGTCTATACGTATCACCCCGTACTTTCGTAAATCACAAAATAGCCGTGGATGGACGTGTTTGCACCGTTCCTGCGGAAAAAGCCGAAAACCCGATTCACAATGTCATTGAACCGCGTTGCCATGATCGACTCCTTACCATTGCCACATGGATTTTAATGGTGGCACTCTAAAATCTGGCCAATACCCATACTTCTTTCAGCTTGAATCCTACCGCCTCCACAGCGGATAATGACCCATTGCGTCGGATTGCCTGCCTTGGAAACCTACATCCTCATTCTCATCTCCACGGTGTTCGTGAACAACATCGTGATGGCCAAGATTCTCGGCCTGTGCCCGTTCATGGGCGTGTCGAAAAAGCTGGAGACGGCCATCGGCATGGGGCTGGCGACGACTTTCGTGCTGACGCTGGCGTCCGGCGCCAGCTACCTGATCAACGAATACCTGCTCGGCACCGAACTTTTTTACCTGCGCACGCTGTCGTTCATCGTGGTAATCGCCGGCATCGTGCAGTTCACCGAGATGTTCATCCACAAGACCAGCCCGGTGCTGTATCAGGTGCTGGGGATTTATCTGCCGCTGATCACGACCAACTGCGCGGTGCTGGGCATTCCGCTGCTGAACGTGCAGGCGCAGCACGGGTTTGTCGAGTCGCTGTTCTTTGGCGCGGGCGGGGCAATCGGCTTCACCCTGGTACTGATCCTGTTTGCCGGCATCCGTGAGCGGCTCGACACCTGTGACGTGCCGGCCCCGTTCAAGGGCACCAGCATTGCGATGATCACCGCAGGGTTGATGTCACTGGCATTCATGGGCTTTTCCGGGCTGGTGAAATAATGCTCGCCGCCCTTCTGGTCATGGTCGGCATCGCCGTCGTCATCGGCCTGGTGCTCGGCTGGTCGGCTATCCGCCTCAAGGTGGAAGGCAACCCGCTGGCCGAAAAAATCGACGCCATCCTGCCGCAGACCCAGTGCGGGCAGTGCGGCTTTCCCGGCTGCCGGCCCTATGCCGAGGCGATCGCCAAGGGTGAGGCCGACATCAACCAGTGCCCCCCGGGCGGCGAAGAAGGAATGAAGAAGCTGGCCGATCTGCTGGGCGTGGATCCCAAGCCGCTCGACGAATCCCACGGCACCCCCAAGCCCAAGTCGGTGGCGTTCATCGACGAGCAGACCTGCATCGGCTGCACGCTTTGCATCCAGGCGTGCCCGGTGGACGCCATATCGGGCGCGGCCAAACAGATGCACACCATCATCGCAGCCGAATGCACCGGCTGTGAACTCTGCGTTCCACCCTGCCCGGTCGATTGCATTTCGATGGTACCGATCGCCGAAGACCTGCCGCACTGGAAATGGAAGCATCCGGTCATCATGATGAAGCGCGTCGCATGAGCCGCACGCTATTCACCTTCAAGGGCGGCGTGCATCCGCCCGAGCACAAGACCGAATCGAACACGCAGCCGATCCATTCGGCGCCCCTGCCCAGGCATCTGGTGATCCCCCTGAGCCAGCACATCGGCAATCCGGCCAAGCCGGTGGTCAATGTCGGCGACCTGGTCAGGAAAGGCCAGATGATCGCAGCGGCAGATGGCTACATTTCGGCGGCCGTGCATGCCTCGTCCTCGGGCACGGTCACTGCTATCGACATGCAAGCGGTTCCCCACATTTCCGGTCTGCACGACCTGTGCATCACCCTCGAAACCGATGGCCGCGATGAGTGGATCGAACGCACCCCGCTCGACTACCTGGCCATGGCGCCAACCGAACTGCGCATGCAACTGCGCGACATGGGCCTCGCCGGACTCGGCGGCGCGGTATTCCCCAGCGCGGTCAAACTCGACCCCGGCGCCGCGCATCTTTGCCCCACATTGATCATCAACGGCGGTGAATGCGAGCCGTGGATCACCTGCGACGACCTGCTGATGCGTCACCATGCCGCCGACATCCTGCAGGGCGTGGCGGTGATGCGGCACCTGCTCGGCAGCACGGAAATTCTGGTCGGTATCGAGGACAACAAGCCCGAGGCCATCGCCGCAATGCAGGCCGCCGCCGCCCGGATGGATTTCGCAGTGGAAATCGTCCCTGTACCGGCGCATTACCCCGGCGGCGGCGCCAAGCAGATGATCCAGGTGCTCACCGGCAAGGAAGTGCCGTCCGGCAAGCTGTCCACCGACATCGGCATCCAGGTATTCAATGTCGGCACCGCCCATGCGCTGGCGCGAGCGGTGCATCATGGCGAGCCATTGATTTCACGGCTGGTCACCGTCACCGGCCATGTGCAGCGCCCGCAGAACTTCGAAGTGCTGATCGGCACCCCCATGCGCACGCTGATCACGCTGGCCGGTGAGCGCGACGGTACCACCGGTGTGCTGATGGGCGGGCCGATGATGGGGGTGCCGATGCCCAGCCTGGATGTGCCGGTGGTCAAGGCCACCAACTGCGTGCTGGTGAAATCGGCCGAACTGTTCCCGCCCCTGCCGCGCGCCATGCCCTGCATCCGCTGCACCCGCTGCGCAGACGCCTGCCCGGCCGAGCTGCAACCGCAGGAACTGTTCCGCTTTGCCAAGGCTGGCGATTTCGGGCGGGCACAGGAATACCACCTGTTCGACTGCATCGAATGCGGCTGCTGCAGCTACGTCTGCCCCAGCCACATCCCGCTGGTCGATTACTATCGCTATGCCAAGAGCGAAATCTGGGCGCGTGAAAAGGAAAAACGCGCCTCCGACCTGGCGCGCGAGCGCCACGAATTCCGCCAGTTCCGGATCGAACGCGAGAAAAAGGAAAAGGCCGAAAAGCTCGCTGCCAAGGCGCAGGCCAAACGAACTGAACTCTCCGCTGCGCCCGCCGAAAATGCAGCCACCAGCGAAGCTGACGCCAAAAAGGCCTTGATTGCCGCCGCAATGGCACGGGCGCAGGCCAGGAAAGCCGAAGCCGCACCGAAAAACACCGACAATGTGTCGCCCGAGACCCAGCGCGAGATCGAGGAAATCGAGGCACGCCGGGCTAAAATCCGGGAACTGGCGCGCAAGCCGCTGGAACCCAAAGAGAAGAACTGATGCAATGCTATTTACTTAACCTCCAAGCCGTTCGCCCTGAGCTTGTCGAAGGGCTGCCCTGCGACAAGCTCAGGGCGAACGGCACGAAGTGAACACGCCTAAACCGAACAGTATTGAGACCTGATGCCCGCTCCTTTTATTCTTGATCGCAGCAGCGTTACCCAGGTCATGGCCTGGGTGCTGGTCGCGCTGTTGCCCGGCGTGGCAACCTACGTCTGGCTGTTCGGGCCTGGCATCCTGGTCACGCTGGCGCTTGCCACCGTGACGGCACTGGCAGCCGAGGCGGCGATGCTGAAAGCGCGCGGCTATCCGGCCAAGCCCTTTCTTGCCGATCTCTCCGCCATCGTCACCGCCTGGCTGCTGGCCCTGTCCCTGCCTTCGCTCGCGCCATGGTGGCTGATCGTCACCGGCACGCTGTTCGCCATCGTGGTGGCCAAGCATCTGTATGGTGGGCTGGGACAGAACATCTTCAACCCGGCGATGGTGGGCTACGCAGTGCTGATCGTGTCGTTCCCGGTGCAGATGACGCAATGGGCCGGGCCACTCGAACTGACCGCCACCCCCCTCAGCCTGACGCAAAGCGCGTCGGTTATTTTTGGCGGCGACTTTCCCAAGGCCACGCTCGACGCCGTCACCATGGCCACACCGCTGGATGCGCTGCGAACGGGATTACTGCAGCAACTGACAGTCGATGAAGTGATGACGCGTTCCATATTCGGCCATTACGGCGGCGTCGGCTTCGAATGGCTGGCAGCAGCGTTCCTGCTGGGCGGGCTGCTGCTGTGGGCGCTGCGCATCATCAGCTGGCAGGTGCCGCTGGCGTTCCTGGCCGGCATCTGGCTGGCCGCCGGTTTTCTGCATTTCTTCGACGCGGGACGGTTTGGCGCACCCTGGTTCCACCTGTTTGCACCATCGGTCATGCTCGGGGCGTTCTTCATCGCCACCGATCCGGTAACGGGTGCCACCACGCCGCGCGGCAAGCTGATTTTCGGATTGGGCGCCGGCCTGCTCACCATCATCATCCGCACCTGGGGCGGCTTTCCGGACGGCGTGGCCTTCGCCATCCTGCTGATGAACCTCTCCGTGCCGCTGATCGATGCCTGGACCCAGCCACGCATTTATGGCGGCGCGAAACATCCGGACAAGGATCCATCCGCGTGAGTGCCCTGCTCAAGGCTGCCGGCCGGAACGCGCTGCGCACCGGAACCATCCTGCTCATCTTTGCACTTGTGGCCACGGCATTGCTGGTGTTCACCTTCACCCGCACCCAGCCCACGATCGAGCGCAGCCAGCAAGCCGAGAAACTGGCGCGCCTGGACCAGGTCCTGCCGCATTCGCTGTACGACAATGATCTGCTCGCCAGCCATTTAACCGTACAACCGGACGACCTTCTGGGGACACAACAGCCCTCTTCCATCTGGGTCGCGCGTCGTGGCACTGAAGTCACCGCCGTGGCCCTGGAAGCGATTGCACCCGACGGTTATGGCGGCGAGATCCACCTGCTGGTCGGCATCGATGTGAACGCCGCGGTCACCGGCGTACGCGTGACCTCGCACCGCGAAACCCCGGGTCTGGGCGACTATATTGATCGAAGCAAAAGCCCGTGGATCGAGCAATTTGCCGGCAAGTCGCTGACCACCCCGGCCGCCAAGCACTGGAAAGTCGTCAAGGATGGCGGCCGATTCGATGCACGGGCCGGCGCCACCATCACGCCACGCGCGGTGGTCAAGGCCGTCAAGTCCGCACTCGATTATTTTGCACGCCACCGCACGGCCATCATTGCGCCACCCCCAGCCCTGGCAAAGGAGACCCAACCATGATGACGATGAATGAATTCCGCAGCCTGTTTCAGAACGGTCTCAGCAAGCAGAACACGGGCCTGGTGCAACTGCTCGGCCTGTGCCCGCTGCTGGCGATCAGCAATACCGTGGTCAACGCCCTGTCGCTCGGCCTGGCCACCATGCTGGTGATGGCGGCCGCCAGCGGTGCGGTATCGAGCATGCGCCATTTTGTCCCGCATGAAATCCGCATCCCGGTGTTTGTGCTCATCATCGCGGCACTGGTCACCGTGATCGACCTGGCGATGAATGCATTCGTGCATCCGCTCTATCTGGTGCTGGGCATTTTCATTCCCCTCATCACCACCAACTGCATCGTGCTGGCACGCGCCGATGCGTTTGCCTCCAAGAACCAGCCGCTGCACAGCGTGGTCGATGCCATCGCGATGGGCCTGGGCCTGACCTTCGTGCTGGTGGTTCTGGGCGGCATGCGCGAACTCGCCGGCACGGGCACGCTGTTTTCGGGCATCGACCTGGTGTTTGGCGAGAACGCCAAACAGTTTGTGCTGCACATTCTGCCCGGCTACCAGGGGTTCCTGCTCGCGATCCTGCCGCCGGGCGCGTTCATCGCGCTGGGCTTGCTGATTGCCGCGCACAACTGGCAGAAGGCCCGCGCACAACAGCATGCCCCCACGAATCTCCCCGCACCCGACTCCGTGCCTGCGTGAAATCCTCGTTGCTGAAATATGCACGGGGCGCCCGGCCGAAACACCGTAGCGTGCCGCGCCTGAAGTCCGCCTCATGAATCCAGCCAAACGCCGCGAAATCTTCAGCCGCCTGCGCGCGGCCAACCCGCATCCCACGACCGAACTCGAATACAGCACGCCGTTCGAATTGCTGGTCGCGGTCACGCTTTCGGCGCAGTCCACCGACAAGGGCGTGAACCTGGCCACCCGCAAACTGTTTCCACGAGCCAACACCACCGAGGCCATGCTCGCGCTGGGTGAAGCCGGGCTGGCCGACGCCATCAAAACCATCGGTCTCTACAAAAGCAAGGCCCGACACATCATCGCCGCCTGCAAAATGCTGGTCGATCTGCACGACAGCCAGGTTCCCGCCGAGCGCGCCGCGCTCGAAGCCCT
>JAIOJU010000010.1 GCA_019911765.1 Thiobacillus sp. | reverse complement strand
TCATGGTGGTGCTGAACAGCGGCGCACCGAAATGCGCACGCAAAAATTCCGCCGCCGCGGTGAACACCCGCGCCTCGCCGCGCCGAAAGCGGTAAATCGCCTGCTTCGGATCGCCCACCATGAACACCGTCATCTCGCTGTCGGCCGCACGCGCTTCCGCCAGCCAGGTGGACAGCGCCTGCCACTGCAGCGGGTTGGTGTCCTGAAACTCGTCCAGCAGCAGATGCCGGTAGCGCGCGTCCAGCTTCAGCGCCAGCCCCGGCGCGTGTTCCTCGCTTTGCAGCAGGCGGCATGCCAGCCATTCGGCGTCATTAAAATCGATCACGCCCCGCTGCGCCTTGGCGTCCTGATAAGCCTGCAGCAGCGCGTGGCCGAGCAGCAGGCCGTGGCGATTGAGATTCCAGATGCGGATGTCGGTCTGGATTGCGGTGATGTGTTCCAGCGCGGTTTCCGGCGTGTCAAGATCGCGCAAATACGTATCAAGCTCGGCGCCGAGCGCCTTTTCCAGTTCCCTGGTCGCCTGCTTCTTGCGCCGCTGCCCCGCCGTCATCAGGTATTTCATCAGCGCAGCGTGTGCAGCGTCGGGCGCCAGGCTCAGGCTGCGCTGGATTTCGGGCGCCCGGTCCCGTTCGCTCTTGCCGCCCTTTTCCAGCGCAAAGCCTACCCGCTTCACCCGCGCTGCCATCAGGTCATCGGCCCAGAACGCCGCCACCGGATCGGTGTCGAGGTCTTCGACCAGGCCGGGCCGCAGTTGCGCCAGCGCATACGCTACCGGGTCCGGCTGGCTGTCGGTATACGCCCACCACTCCGCCCGCGCCTGCACAAAGTGCGTCAACAGCGCACGCAGGTTGTGTTCGCCGAGCTCATCCAGCAGCGCCAGCAGGCTGATACCCTCGGCGGTATCCGGTGCGGCCGCCCAACGATCGAGCAGACGGTCGCGCACCTCATGCTGCAACAGCTTCTCGCGCTCCAGCAGCGGCGCCCCCCACGGCAGTCCGGCTTCCAGCGGCGCGCGCTTCAGCAGATCGAGAAACCAGCCGTGAAACGTCGTCACCGTCGGTCCCGGCTGCGCCGTCAACACCGTTTCCAGCAACCCGCGTGCACGCGGCAACAGTGCGTCGATCTCCTCATCCGGCACCGCCCGGTCATGCAGAAACCTGCGCACCGTCGCGTCGTCTTCCAGCGCCAGCACCCGCAGCCAGTCATGCAGCCGATCCGTCATCTCCTGTGCCGCCTTGCGCGTGAAGGTGATCGCCAGCAATTCCGAAGGTTTGGCGCCTGCCAGCAGCAGCCGGATCATGCGCGACACCAGCAGCCAGGTCTTGCCGCTGCCGGCGCAGGCTTCGACTACCGCCGAGCGGGCGGGAGAAAGCGCAATAGGCGTATCAAGGGGGGCGGCTACGGCTGTCATAGGCGAAAACCCGCATGGCCAAGCACATCAATGCCTGTAGCGCACAGGTAAGCATAGGTTTTGTCGTAATACTCAGGTTGCCGCGTTGCGTCTGACGCGTCACCGTCGGGAATATAGATCACCATACCTTGGCGTGCCCGCGTGAGTAATACACGATAAGCATTTTTCAAGTAAACACGTGCGTCACGGTCGTTGACGCTTTGCCATGCGGCTCCGCGAAATGATTTGTATGCCCAGTCCTGGCCATCGTGTCTGAGGTCAGCGTCCCAGGCCACACACGTCCAGTCGACCTCCAGGCCCTGAATATCAAACTCAGTCGCGACATCTTCTAGAAAACAGGAGGAACGAATGTCAGTCTTGTCATTGAGGAACCAGTTCTTGGGGTCAATGGGTGCCTTTACGTTGATCCCAAAAGGCTTTAAGCGAATAGCACCGGAAGACGCGACCATGCCATAGCGTTCGGTTCCACGCGCTTGGCTTGCCAGCCACTGTTTGGCGGCTAACAGATCGCGCGTGATAAAAATAGGATAAGCATTACGGATTTCAATGTAGAGCGCTCGCGCCTGCGGCAGGTTGCAATCCAGCAAGGCCTTGATGAATGCCGCGAGTTTTTCTGAACGGAACGAGCGTATCGATACGGCAAGATGCAGGTCATCACAGTTTGTGACTGCTTGAAGCTCTCCAGGCAAGTAGAGCGCCCCCTCTGGGGTATATTCTTGGTCGCTCAGCTTGGTCGATACGTAAACATGCCAATGCGGGAAAGCGCGTTTGATGGACTCAAACCATTCGCGAAGACCTGCTTCACCCGTGTTGATTTCTTGCCCTCCGCCAATCAGGCAGATGATGGTTGCCCAGTCAGGATGGCGATCCAGCACGCTAATCAGAAACTCTGGCTCGGACTGATTGAAATCTGTCCTCCCTTTTTTTGTTTTCATGAACGACACGGTCTGCTTTAGGGACCAGGCGCGCTGTGCCTCGTCAAAGACCACCACACGCTCAATGGGGGCGGCAGTTGAGGCCAACGCGTCATCACGGAAATGATGGATGTTCTGGATGAAGGCTTTTGCTTTGGAAAGCGTGATGCCCTTACGTTGCTTGAGCCCAGCTTCTTTGGCTGCCGCAACTTCATTCCTGGCGAGCGCCTCCCTCAGTACCTCAACCAAGGGGCCATTACCTGACAGAAAAACGGCGTGTTCAGAATCTTCAACGTTATGCCAGCTATTCGCCAAGTTCAGTCCGGCCAATGTCTTACCCGCGCCCGGTACGCCGGTTAAAAAGCAAATGGATTTTTGTCGCTTCTTTTTTGATGTGTCGATAATTTCTGAAATCGCTTTTGCTGTACGGGACAAATTGATCGCGCCCGCATCAGACCGGGAAAGCTCCTCTACGCTGTGGCCACGGTAAAGCGCCTGAGCGGCCTCGATGATGGTCGGCGTAGGCTTGTAAACCGAAGCCAACCAGGTGTTTACATCAACATCACTTTCCTGGGTTAAGCGTGAAAACCGGTCAATGATCGTGGCAAGTGAATCCCCGTTTGTACAAACAGGCTTGGCGACGCGATCGTCATACAGCGTGAACGCCACGTCCAACTCGTCCGCAGCAGTGCAGACAAGTATGGGGACGACAATACGCTGGTGACTTTGTTCATGAAAATTCTTGAGATCCAGCGCATAGTCCATCACCTGATCTATCGCGTGGCGCTCGTATGCAGTCGCGCCAACCTTGAATTCAATCGCAAATATGACAGCCCCTGAAATGATCACGCAGTCGATGCGTTTGCCCATTCTTGGAATGCTGAATTCAAAGGCAATGTGACCATCTATAGCGGATAGCCAGTTTTTAGCTGCGCGAATCTGGGTCAGCCACGCATTTCGCTGTTGTTCTTCCAGTGCAAACTCATGTCGGCCTACCAGTTCGCCAAGAATGTGACTTTCTGTGTCCGCAATAAACCCACTGATGGATTTGAAGTAATACGCGCGGGCCATTATGCCCACATCCCCTTGCGGCACAACCCGCGCGCTTCGCAGTACTGGCAGACGGCATCCACGCCATTTGCTTTTAGCGCTTCTCCCGCTGCAATCGCGCCGAGCAGTTCCGGCAGGCGGCGGCTGATGGCGTCGACGTCAGTTTCTCCGTCCAGTTCAAGCAAGCCGACGGGTGTTTCGTTGATCGGCAAGTAGGCGGCGGCGGCTTCGGCGAGCCAGGCGTAAAACGGCAACTGGACGGATTCGGCGGGATCCTTGAGCTTTTTCTTCAGGCCGCTGGCGGCGCCGGTCTTGTAGTCGATGACGGTGCGGGCCTCGCCCTTCTGATCGACGCGATCGATGCGACCGTGCAGGATGATGTCGCCAAGGCCGTCAACCTTGAACGGCATTTCGAATGCAGCCTCGCCGGACTGGTAGCGCCAGCCCTGGGCGACCCAGTCCAGCCAGGCGTCGATGTAGGCGGGCTGGATTTTTTCCCAGCGGGTGCGCCAGGCGGTGGCGGTCCAGGCGGGCAGCGTGGCGAATTCGGCATTGGACAGTTCACCCAGGCGGGTCAGCGCGGCATCACGCCCGGCCGGCGGCGCGCTGTCGTGAAAGCGTTTGAGAATGTGGTGCAGGGCGTTGCCGTAATCGCTCTTGTCGAGCGCGTCGTCGGCTTCGTCCAGTTCTTGAATGCCGAGCACACTTTTCACGAAAAACCGGTACGGGCAGTCGAGCAGGGTCTGGTAGGCAGTGGGCGAATAGCGGCGCGGCATCTGGTCGGCGGACACGGCGGGCGCGGGCTGGACGCTGGCGTCGGGCAGCGGGCTGGGCTGGGT